>JACQLL010000003.1 GCA_016234025.1 Candidatus Pacearchaeota archaeon
AAATCCTTAAAAAATTTATTAAAGGGAGAGAAATTTTTAGGGACGATTATTGAGGGACAGCTTCCGTTGCCTGCTTCGTCGACGCGCCGAGAGAAATCAGTAAATTAAAAACATCTTTTTTATCCTTGTAATTTAAAACAATAATCTTACAATTCGCCTTTCTCGCAGAGGCAATGTTGCTCTTTATCCTCGATAATCTGTTTGCTTTTTCCATTTTTTCAAGTTTTAGTATTTCACTTAAATCGACGCCAATCGCAATACCTCTCTTTGCCGCCGTCTTAGCCATAATATGATCAAGTCCGGAATTTAATTGCTTTAGTTTATCATTCAGAGAATTATCTTCCGGAGAAAGCAGAACGTCGAACTTGCCATAATCAAGAATCTTTCTGTTGTAATTATAGTCCTGTGCCTTGACAATAATCAGTCCTGTCTGATTTTTAATGAGTTTTTTTGTCTTCTCGAGGTTCTTTTCATTTATCATTTAATTATATTGTAAATAGGATAAATAAAAGTTTCTGAACATCGTCAGATTTAAAAATAACACCTCCTTTGTTCTATGAAGAGGTGGAAATGAAAGGACATTCTAAGAAAAGTAGTTCTCACGTTAGCACGAAAAAATCAGTTGTGCCGAGGAAACTAAGAAATGAGAAAGATATTGCAATGGACTTTGCGGAGAAGGTTCAGGAAAAGTTCGACAGGATTGTGAAATCGTCTGTTTTGTTCGGCTCGCATGCGACGGGGAAAAACAGCGCAACGGCTGATTCTGATATTGACATTATATTGATTATAGATGACGCAGCGATAGAATGGGACATGGAACTTGTGGCATGGTATAGGGAAGAACTTGGGAAGTTAATTGCAAGTCAGGAATACTCGAAGGAAATTCACATCAACACTGTGCGATTAACGACGTGGTGGGAAGACCTTTTACACGGCGATCCTGTTGTAATAAATATTTTGAGATACGGAGAAGCGTTAATTGACTACGGTGGTTTCTTTAATCCGTTAAAAGCACTTTTATTGAAAGGAAAAGTAAAGTCGACGCCGGAAGCTGTTTACGCCGCGTTGAGAAGAGCGCCGGGGCATATTGCGAGAAGCAAAATTTCAGAGATGAGTGCTATCGAAGGCGTTTACTGGGCAATGATTGACTCTGCGCAGGCTGCTTTAATGATGGCTGGAAAAATGCCTCCAAGCCCCGAGCATATTCCGGAAATGTTGAAAGAAACATTTGTCGACGCAGGAATGCTAAAAAGTTCTCAAGTTAAATCAATAAGAGAGATTTATGTCCTGCACAAGTCAATATCGCACCGCCAAATCGGCGACATCAAAGGACAGGAAATTGATGAATGGCAGGACATTGCGGAAAAATTCCTAAGTGAAATGACGAGAATAATTGACATTTTGATTGAGAGGAAATGATAATTTGTTAAATCTTTATTTTCGATAATTATAAAAACTATTTTTCTTTAAATAAACAATGGAGCTAAAAGAACTAAAGAAAGAGTACGAGGTATTAAAGAAGAAGCTTGATTTGCCGTCGTTTAAAGAGCTTAACGAGGACTTTGAAATAGACAAGATAAGCAAGGAAAGCGGAACTCTGATAAGGGCGATAAGAAAAATTGTAATGGAAAAAATAGTGAATTCTCTGACATTTATAGAAATGCTACTTAACCCTATGAATGCGCCGAGAATGTATCATCCGTATATTCAGTCCATAACATCTGAAGATAAAGAAAGAATTGATAAGATATACTTGACACTCGCCGAGATAAGTATTGAGTCACTTAAATGCGAGATAGAATACAAAGAAAAAAAAGAAGCGGATATAATAAAGAGTTCTTTCAAAATTTGGCAGACATTGAAACCGGATTTCTTGGCAATAATTTCTAAGATAAGAAGCCCTAATTCATCGTCTCAAAAGAAGGAAAGAAATTATTTTGGTTAGTTTATGAAAATATCTGAATTCATCTCTAAAACAGCAACAGGCATTTTAATTCCTGCCGCTTTTAAAGTTCTTGGGTGAACTTCTCCGAAGTATCCAATTTTTTTGTCGCCTAAGAAAATAGCAGCAGTTCTTCCGTCGATTAAGCAAGAATTAACATCTTCTTTCAACTTGAATTCAATTTCGAAAGATGCAAACAAGTAATTAACAATTTGTTTTATTTCTGTAAAATTTCCCGGAGAAATAGCCGCTATTAAATTATTGGTTTCTTTGATTCCTGTTTCGCTCTCACCGGAATTATCTCTGGAAAAAACGGTTCCGACTTCAAAGACTTTCTGGGGATAATCTTTGTCTTTATTTTGAGAAAGGACATTTAAAACATTATTAATAAGATTTGTTCTCAAAAATCGATAATCTGTTCTTGAATCCTCGACTTCAATTTTTTCTCCCGCCTTTACGATGTCAAAATCTTCCTTCCTGACCAGATGATATGTTTGTATTTCAAGCATTCCGAGACCGACAAACAACTCTGCTAATTTTCTCATTGTCTTGCTCTCCGTCGATTCCTCTCCGATGGTTGATACATTTGGAATTTCCGGAATTAGTTTGTCGTAGCCGTAAGCAATCGCAATATCTTCTATTATATCTACTTCATGCAAGACGTCAGTTCTCCACGGAGGAACATGAACAACTCCTTCTTTGTAATCGTAGCCCATTCTATGAAGCAAACCGCGCAGATTTTTCTCTTTTAATTTCAATCCAAGAACCTTATTTGCGTTATCGACCGAAATTTTCATCTTGTCCGGAGTTAAGTCGGGCGTTGTTATTTTCTTCCCCATGTAGTCCAAATTAACCTGATAAATCTGTCCTCCCATCTCTGCTAAAGTCGTAACGACAATATTTAGCGTCTTGCTCAAGGTGTTAAAATCGCTCCCCGAACATTCGACAAAAACATCTTTTGTTTTCTCGTCAATTTTTCCGGTTTCTTTGCTATTGATAATCGGAGGCATTGAAAGAATAGAAGAGCCTGCATCTGAAAAAATAGGATAACGCTCCTCGTCCTTGAGAAGGTGGGCGTAATCTTTTCCCTTCGGATGCTTTCTTAGAATTTCAGAGCCGCTCATTTCCTTTTCGGCGTCGAGGGGCACAAATTTTATTTTGTCTTTCGCCAGCGCACGATACTTTATAGGAAGTTTGATTTTGCCCAGGGGATAAATGCCGATAGCAACTTTCTTTCTGTTTCTGCCGATTGTAAAATGAAGTTTCTCCTGCAGCTCGATGATCTCTTTTATCTTTTCGTCATCGAAGTTAAACCCCTTAACAATTGCGCAAACGGTAAACGGTCTTACTTTGTTCACAGAAGGAAAGACCTTAACTGAAAAATCTTTCTCCGGATTTTTTATGTCATATTTTTTCAGTCCGCTTCCGTTTCCGAGAAATGTCTTAAAACCTCTCATAAAACCATGAAGAGAAATCAAGTCGGGTCTGTTCGGGAAGACCTCGATCTCTATTTCTTCGTTGTCGATTTTCTCCAACGGCGTTCCGAACAGAGAAATTTTTTCCTCTACTTCTTTTGTCAGTTTGATGTGTTTCTCAAATTCTTTTCTCGGGAATTTTACGTTTGTCATCCAGCCCTCCTGTTCCTTAAATATTTCAAGTCGTTTTCGTAAATTTTTCTCATGTCGTTGATTTTATTTGCCATCATCATCAATCTGTCGAATCCAGGCCCCCATGCAAGAACAGGAATCGGTTCTCCAAGCAAAGGTGCAGTAACTTCCGGGCGGAAAATTCCCGCAGCCAATACCTCGACCCATTCTTTTTTCTCTTCGTTCCAGACCGCTCCCTCCAAACTCGGTTCGGTGTAAGGAAAGTAAGCTGGCTGTATTCTTATTTTCTTGAATCCAAGTTTCTCTGCGAAGTTCTTTAAGTATCCTATAAGGTTTCTTAAATTTGCATTTTCGTCGACGACAATTCCTTCTGTCTGATTAAATTCAAATCCATGAGACCAGTCAACAGTCTCATTCCTAAAATTCCTGCCGATAGCGAAAAACTTCGCAGGCAATTCCTCCTTCTTTAACTCAAAGAGTTTCTTCGCCGACAGACAAGTAGTGTGCGTTCTTAAAACGACTTTTTTCGCTTCTTCTTCTTTCCACTTATAGTTCCACCCTTTACTTCCCTCGACCCCTGATTCATGCGCCTGCTTAACCTTGCTTAGCAATTTCTTATCAGAGATTTTTCCTTTAAAATCTTTTATAAAAAAAGTATCGTGCAGCTCTCTAACCGGATGATCTTGAGCAGTAAACAGCACGTCAAAGTTCCAGAAAGACGTCTGAACTTTCTTCCCGCTCATTTCTTTAAAGCCAAGTTCAATCCATATTCTCTTTCCTTCTTCAACTGCTTCGCTGACAAAATGCTTTCTGCCTCCTGAAATCTTTGGGACATCTGAATAAATGTCATATTTTCTAAAAACCTTTCCTTTCTTCCATTTTTTTATTATCTCTGGTGTAACCTCTTCGAGAAAGTCGTTTCTGAATTCTCTGCCTGCAACTTTCTTTCCAAGTTCTGTTAAAATAAAAGTGAAAATCTTCTTCTCTCTAACCTCGACTATGTCCTTCCTCTTCTTCAATTTTTCAAAAACAGATTTTTCCTCGTCGTTAAGTTCATCCTCTTTCAAAGGAAGTTTCTCCAAAAATTTTTCTTCAAACATTTGTTTCGTCAGCTCACTTCTTTCGGATTTCATTTCAATTCTCCCGTTCTTTATCTCAATCAAACCTCGGTTCTTTAAAATTCCAAGTGAAACTTTAAACTCGTTATCAGACAATTTTGAGGAACTTTTTGCCTCATCGAAACCGAGTGTTCTTTTCTCACCTAAAACGTCGAGCAACCTTCTTTCCGGAAGGCGGTTCTTTTTATAATAAGCTCCGTTAGAACCAAGTTCGACGAACCTATTTTTCTCAACGACAATTTTCAAAGCTCCCTTGTTTTCCAAAAATTTTAAAGCCCTTAGAAGAGAAGTAGAATCAAGTTTTGTTTTTTCACGAATTTCCCGAGGCGATAAATTCAGGAAGGGAATAATTTTCCTTTCAAGAGGAGACAATCCTTCAGCTAACTTTTCTGTTTCCTTTGGCATTGAATGACGAAGACTGGTAAAGTTAAAAACGTTTTGATTATAACGAGAGACCTAAATAATTCTCCGCGCGATTTAGTTCTCTCGAATGTATGGCAGACCAACAAAATCTTTCGGTTGCTTTGTTGCTCCGCTATAGATATGCAAGGTTGAGATGTATCGACAAAATTTTTATAAGCTATGAAACCATTTTTAATTATGATAACATTCTTTTGTGGGCAGATAAAACTGAATTATCGAGGCGATTTATCGGCTTTTATAGAAAGTTATGGAGAGGATTACAAAGTGCGTGTGCATCCGACGTTTTCAGGAGAGTTCCTAAATCTAACAGGCCCCGGGGCGATTGTATCGGCGCCAAAAAGAGTTTACATCGGAATCTCTGATAAGGCAGGGTGTGAAATTGATGATATACTTAAAGAAGACAGGGAAACAAGGGCAAAGAGAGAAAATCCTGAGAACAAAACAAAAAGAGGAGTTTTGGATGAGATCGACGATAAACTTGTTGTCCCATACTTTCTTTCAAATAACCAAAACAAACCTGAGAGAATAATTATTGAATCGACGGCAACAGGATATAAAATCGTTGAAGAACGGTGTAACCACTGATAAGTTCTTACAACCGAAACATTTAAATACTTTAAGCAATTAAGAAAACAAAGAAAATGGCACTTGAAGAATTTGTAAAAGGAATTGATGAAGCACAAAAAGTACAAAAGTTAGAGGGAACGCGGAAAGATTATAGAAGCGATAAAAAAGAAAAATCAGAGAAAGTTTATAAAGATGCGCAAGATGAATTACGACAATATGCTTATGAAGTCGCCACTTCCAGGTTTGAAGGCTATAAGAAAAAAGCCGAGGAAATGACTCCTGAAGAAGTTCAGAAATTCTATCAGTTAGGACAAGCTGAAGCGAGCGAAAAGGCTCAAATTTATTTCTACGAGAACTTGGACGAGTTGCTCGACAAAGAGCTTCCTGAAAGCGCTCTTGAGATATTGGCAGGAGCAGAGGATGTTGTCAAATCTGCCGACGATAAGGATAGGAAGATTCTTCAGAAGTATTTGGCATTAAAAGGAATTGAAGAGATGACAGAGAACTATGAAAAAACCGGAAAACCGCGAAATGAGGAAGAAGCAGAAGCGATACTTAAGGCAGGAATTAGAGGATATGCCGAAGCACAGAAAGAGAAACTGAAGAACATGGGCTATAACGAAGAGATTCAAGCCCTTGGACTACAATTAGCAGCTCTCGCTATTCAGTCAGGCTCAATATCAGAAGACGTTGTTAAAAAATATGCTATTGCAGGATTAAAATCGCAAATTGGAGAGGTAAAGAAAGAAGAAGACGAGAAGGAAAATTACAAATTTGCAGTCAGAAACACAATCAAGAGAATGGCACGAAGCGACAAAAGAGAGGATTTTGCAAAGGCAATTAATTTAGTTTATTCTGCCCACGATGCTTATAGAAAATCAGACGCTTACAAGAAAGCGGCTTAGTTTTAGATAGATTTAGCATTCGGTGAAATCTCTTTTAAAGTTACAAAACAAAATGTTTTAAAGGAAGCAAGCGGATTTATACTGGTATGCGTTAATTGTCGCAGATAAATGCATCGGGGTGCGTCGTTCAATGGTAGGATACTTGGCTCCAGCCCAAGAGACGGGGGTTCGATTCCCTCCGCGCCCATTTCAGTGTTGCTGATAGTGGTTGCTTCCGTCAATAAAAATTATAATTCTCTCCTTATTTTCCTGCATAACACATTAAGAATTAGAATGTTAATAAAACTTTAGATATGAATCCCGGGCTTGCAGAGCAATCCCGGGGGGTATATGATTATTATAATTATATGAAGTTTTTAAGCGTTTTGGTTTTGACTAGATAAAATTTCTGTCTCGGTAGAGCCGAGAGGAACAATACCCCAAATATACTTTAAACCGAGCCCTCCAGCAGGCATAATTAGTTTCGCCTCAGGATCACCATCGCAATCTCCTTGACTTATTCTTAGTTCTAAACAATTTTCATTTAAACCAATTAAACAGCCCTTTCTTTCTACACCTGTTTTAACTAATTGATGTAACCGTTCCTGAGAAATACCTTTGCTTTTTAAGTGTTCAGCAGCTTCTCTATACTCCACTTCTAAATCTTGCGGATTGGTGAAAGAACCATTCCATAAAATTCGCTCCCAATGTAAAGGAACGGCATCATTAGTTTGAATTGCCATATAATGTCTAAATGCAATATCTTTAGCCCATCCGGATGTTGCCCTTATCATATAATCTGTGTCAGCAGCATCGTGATAAATACTCCGTTTCTCAAAATATTTCTTATAGTGTTCCATATTAGCTACAAAATGAATAGAATCACTTTTACAGCAAGGGTCTGTTTTTCTACTGAACTCTTCAGGTTCAAATTTTCCTTTATTCAAAATGGCTACAGCTACCTCTACGCTCGTGCCATGGACACCTATAACCCTTGATGTTTTAAGTTCACTCGGTTTGCTCAATATTCTCATAGAGATGGACTGTTGAGCCGCCTTTTAAGCTTTTCGTTTGCCAAAAAACGCAAGGGGTTCGGAACTCAAAAATCCTGCGAATTTTTGCCACGTTGCACTTTCAAAAATCAGAGATTTTTCAGGACACATAACAGACATTAAACGGCTCGAACCTTGCAAGTCCTCGACCCATATTTGCTAACGCAAACATCGCTTAATCGCATATGTTCCCACCCAATAGGAGAAATTGTTGCTCTGTGCTTCGCACAAAATGCCTTTGCTGTCGCAAAGGTTATTCTTTGGCGAGTTTCCATAATTGATAAAAGAAACTGATAAACGAAGTCGCTGTATTTTCATCATAAATCATTGTGCAAGAAAAAGGTTCGTTATAATTTAAGATTAAAACTTTGTCTTTTCCAAAAATATCAATAGTCACAGGAGTTAGGCCCTCTAAAACCTTTGATTCTGTATATTTCATTTTTTCAAATTTATCAAAATAATCTCTTTTTTCTGAAAAAATGTGTTTGGCGGTTATTTTTTTCTTTATCCTTTTTTCCGTCCAAACTATCCAAAACTCATTGAATCTCTTATCTTTTCTTTCAGTTATTCCCATGCCAAGTATTTCTTCACCTTTCTTTATGCTTTCAAGAGCCTCGTCAGCAGCAGTTTTAATCCCTATAAATCCTGTATAAGTAATCGCTTTAACTTCTTTAGTTTTCTTTTCTCTAATTTTTTCAAATTTCGGAATTTCTTTTTTGATTATTTGTTCATCTTTTTCAAGTTCTTCTTTTTGTTTATTCAAATATTCTAAAATTTGCGATGGTGAAGCCGCAGTATAATGTTTAATTTTATTTACAACAGACTCGCTAACTAAACCTTTTTTCTTTAAGGATTCTAGAATCTCGTATATCTTACCAGAATTTAAACCAGAATTTTTTAATATCTCTCCGGATTTTGAAGTCCCTTCTTTGATTAACGTAAGATAAACTATACTTTCATTATGCGTTAATCCTATATGCTCTAGTATTTTCGTGTCCATAGTATTTTTTATGAAAGAAGAGTTTTTAATCTTTTCTATTACTCTACACTTGGTGGGGGATAATTTTTATATAGTAGGATTTTTGTTAATTTGATATGACAAATGAAAATGAAGAAAGAGAACTAGAGAAACTAATAAAACATTTTGTAGTCAGAGCAGGAGAGAGCGGACTTCATATTGATCAGGATATCACAACAATGGAGGGATATGAATTTCGGTGTTGGCCTTATATTTGGACAGACTCCGCCTTATCATCATTATATTTTAGATTGGGGCCAACTTATTCGCTTGATTTTAGTGATGTATTAGAATTTGAAGGAACAATACCTCGGAACCCTGAAAAACAGAAAGAAATATTAGACTCAATTTTACAAGCTCGCCCTTGGGCTACGAGAAGACTTATAAGAAGTTTAGCAAGTAAATTAACTCCCTTGCCTAAACTGGATTGTCTTGATTTTGAGATTCAAACTGATTTGGATGATTCAGATTATAGAACAATATTCCAGTTTGGATTGGGATATCTTTCAGAACCTTGGGGGATTCGTTCACCACCACGCCAAGAGAATTATCAAAACAAAGAAGGATTTGAACGTGAATTAAGAAAGTGGCATGATTTTTATCTTCCAGTAATTCAAAAATATGGTGAAAGATTCAGAGAAATTATGGTTTTAGGAAAAGAATTAAATTGTCATAAGAAGGGAGTTTTAGTCAAATGTGGAGAATATTGTTTTGACGTTAATAATGAAAGTGTAGACGCTACTAAAAGAGCCATAGATTTGGGCTTTGAAATTTGTCAAGATGAACAATTAGATGCCTTGCTAAACAAGAGAGGAGCAAAAGATGAAAGATAGAAGCGAAGAACAAAGGAAACTTGAAGAATTAGTCAAATATTACTATGAATCTGCTGGAAAAAGCGGTTTGGGTATTACAAGCTGGAGCAATGACATTAATCAAGGCGAGGATTTTAATATCCCAGTAATTTGGACATCAGTCACCCACGAACCAGAATATTCTGGCTTAATTGCATTAGAGTTCGATGTTGATTACACCTTTAATTGTAAAATAAAACCCAATAAAGAAGGAAGAGAAGAGCAGGTTTTTACTTGTCATCAGAATGGAGACGTTAAAGGAATTAAGAAGAATTTAACTGATATGTTCGGGCTTGAAGCATATATATGCAGAATTGAACCTAAAATTCTATTAAATCATTATGGTCTTAAGTTTGATTTCCCAGACCAGACTAACGTAATTAGCGTTGTTATGGAAAGACATGATAAACCAGATTTTAGTAGTATGTTACGTGAAGATGAAATGACCGACAAAAATGAACAAGAAATTCTTAACAAGTTAAGGGCTCCCTTATTATCAAATGGCTCACAATACAGATTTAGAATGTTAAGAACAGGCAACAGATTTGATAATGGAGATTATGCGGGCGTTGTTGTAGAGATTATTACTATGGGTTTTGCAATGTTAAAAGATGAAGAACTTCACGAGGCCTTGGAAAGTGCGAGAGATACATACACGTAATCTATCGCTAATAACTTTCAATACCCAAACCTTCTTTCATAATCTTTGTGGTCCATCCATTCAAGAATTATAGACAAAACACAAACTTCTCCATTTGCCACAGAGTAAATCAATCTCCAACCCTTTGGCAAATCATATTTCCAAAGATTATCAATTCCGTACTTATCAATGTAAACTTTTGGAATTAACCTTTTTTGTATCCTTATCCCACAAAAAGCATTTTCTTCCAAGTCATCAAATGCTCTATTTATCCACTCATAAAGTTTTTTATCTTCTGTTTTTGAATCTTTAAGTTTCTCAAAACTTTCTTTCAGTTTATCTTCAGCAAATTTTATTTGTGATTTCATCTTGATAGGTTAGGTTTGTTAAGGTATTTTCTTACTAACTCTAGATTCCAAATCCAAACAACCCATCCCTCTTTATCTTGCGCTATTTTTCCAGATTCTAATAGATAGTCAAATATCACGCAAAAAGTTTGGTAAATCATTTTTCTAGGTAATGCTTCCCAGAGAGACTTTTTTTTATATTCTCCAGAGTTCTCTCTAATAAATTCTTCTACCATTAGGATAGTGTCTAATTGTGGGTAGTGCAAAATATTTTTTCTCAATATTTCTTGTGGCATGGTTATACATACTTGTATACCTATAAAAATCTTTCGCTTTTGAGATATTTCTTCTTTATCAGAAAAAGAAGCAAAAATATCGCAACAACTTCTCTTATACGTTACCTGTCCTGAAAAGTGATTTTAACTCAAAATGTTAACGCATTTTGCCCCGCTGCGCTCTCCTCACTATGTTCGTCGGGAGACATAACACCGATTATATTCAATTTAATTTTCAAATCCTACTGATGATAAACATTATAAAGAACTCCGCCTTAATCAATAGTATGAACGATGAAAAATTCATGAAGTTAGCGATTGATGAAGCTAAAAACGCACCTTTTCCTTTTGGTTGTGTTTTAGTAAAAGATAATCAAGTTATTGCTACTGGTAAATCTGGCGAAACAAATAATTTTGACCCGACCGCACACGCAGAAATTAATGCGATTAGAAGTGCGTGTGAAAAACTACATTCCAAAGACTTATCAGGTGTAACTTTGTACTCAACTTGCGAACCTTGTCCGATGTGTTTCTCTGCTTCTTGGTGGGCAAATATCAGTAGAATCGTCTTTGGAATTTCGCTTGAAGAATCGTCAAAATTATTTGGAAATCAAGAAATCCTTGTTAGTGCCTATTATCTTAATGGAAAAGGTGCTAATAAAATTGAAATAAAAGGCGGAGTTCTAAAAGAAGAAGTTATTAGATTGTATGACGGATTTGAAAATTAAACTTCTCCGCTTCGCTCCGACCACGCTGCGCTCTCGCTTCACTGCGTTACGCTCGGGACACATAACAAGGGTTATACGCAATCGCTATGGGGCAATTCAAAAGTAAAAGTTTATTAAGAAGAGTACAAGAATAGATATTGGGTGCAATAAAATGGCTATACTTGCAGAAAAATTTATGAAAATGTCTTTGGACGAAATCGCACGACTATTTCCTAGTCAAAAATGTGAATGTGGTGCAGTTATGGAAGAGCATCCAGATGAGCAATACGCGATTTCTGGAAAACCCGTATGTAGCGATTGTTATTTTTCTGCACTTGGAAAAGAAATAGAAAGGCACCCAATCTATAATCCTACAAGAATTGCCCGTTCGCGACTTTCTCGCTAATCGCTCGAACCACATTGCATTCTCAAGTCTGCGGACTTTCGGGGCGTATAACAGCGATTAAGTGAAATTATTACTCGGCGCTAGAATTAGTGCTCTATTCTTCCCACCTGAAGATCATGATAAAGAGGGGTTTCTTTAAATCGCTCATAAAAAGGCTGGAACATATCAGTTCTTTGGTATGTTATATCCCCTTTCATTTCCCGTTCCCTTACTAGACCTGCTCTTTCAAATAGCAACGCAATTCTTGGATCGATATCTGGATTCGTTTCATGTGTTGCAAGCTCGTCCAATGCTGCGATAATCCTCTGACCATCTTGGCTTACTAGTTGCTCTATCAGCCTTGGATTAAAACTTGTTCCAGATTCCATCGTATTTCTTTGGGAGTAGAAACTCATTATTAAAGTTTTCGGTTCTCGCCGCCTGCGTCATAACTCACAGGAGGAAAATTAATTCTCATTAACATTCAACCCAATTTTCACTCGTGCCTTCCATTCTCAAATTTCTTAACGCTAATAGGATTAGCTAAAATTTGGAAGTCAGGTCAACTAACATCAGGGATATACGAAGTTTTTCTGAAGCGTAGCGGAAGAAAAATTTGGGTGAAGCCCGAGCCGAGGGATGAACCGTATATCCCTTGTTAAGTGACCCGAACGAAACGTAGTGGAGTGAAAGTGCAGCGGGGCTTGAGTAATTTTCAGAGGCGTTCTATCCAATAAGCGAATGCGATGCATTAAAAACAAGAATAAAGGGGGCAAAAGATTACAGTAAATTTTCAAGAAAAAGTTTAGCTTCTTTTTTGGTTTCCTCCATAGACATATTTGTAGTATTATAAAGGATGGAAGGTACTCCTTGAAAACAATCAAGTGCTCCACTTCCATTTCTTACAGCATCATAAAATGATTGAGTTTCATCGGCTTGTCTTTTCATGTATTCAAGCGTTTCATATTTATCTCCATTATGGTCGTTTTCAATTCTTGCAAATGCAACATTTGCATCAGCATTTAGATAAATAATTCCGCTTGCTCTCTCTAAACTTTGTGGTTGTAAAAGAGTATAAGTATCTTGATATGAAACACCCTGAACTTTTCCATGTATAAAATTATCCATCCATCCTCTTTGAGAAAGGACTCTATTGTATTCATCTCTCCAGTTTTTAAGATGTTCATTGGTTAATCTCGCATCTGTTGCAAAAATTAATCTGTCTGTTTGAACATCTCCAAAAGGCGTTCCTCCACCTAATAATTTTAATGCAGGAATTACAAAATCGGAGTAGGGCAAATAAAATGTAAATGTGCATTCTCCATATTCTTCGGCTAAACTTTTTATCAATGTAGTTTTACCTGTTCCATCTAAACCAGTAACCACAATCCATGGTGCTTTATTTTTGTGTTCGTTCATAAATAGAGAAATTAATAAGTAACTTTTAAATCTTTTGCCCCATTCAACTTTTTAACCCCTGAAAATTATTTCACTTAACAAGTTGGTAAACAAAGTTCGCTTCCTAAATTAAAGTAAAAAATAAGAAGCGAATTTGGGAAAATTCCGACGGCACAAAGCCGATTGCCGAAGGCAAAGGAATTTTCTGTTTACCATGTGTTTGAAGACCGAGCGAACAAAGAATATTGTAAGCGAGGCACGAGTG
>JACQLL010000055.1 GCA_016234025.1 Candidatus Pacearchaeota archaeon
ATTAGAGAACTTCGTTCTCTTTATTTATTGGTGGACTATTAGTGAACCAACACCGAGAAACTTAGTTGGTTCACTATAGCTTCATGAGCTCATCATATTTAGGAAGTCCTCTCGTTCTATATCCTGCTGCGAACAAGAAACATATAACCGCATGAATGGTCAGACATAACGTTCATCCCCTCCTCCCGAGGGAAGTATTGAGTAGACTTCATAATAAACCTTCCATAGACGGGATTGTCCTCAAAAATTATGTCCATGTTAGCTCCAACATTAAGAATTGCAACTGCTCTATTCATCGTCACATCCCATTGCTCCTTAAATTTCTTTTCATCGAGTTTAGGAAGCTTTCCTTCCAATCCCAAAAGCAAAAAACCGCTAGTAATCTCTGCAAGTGCGACGTCTCTGTCATTAACAGGATACATCGCCGAAGCGCCTTCGATAAACCTCGCCTTAAGAGAATCATGCTTTCTAATTTCTGAAAGTGCTTCTTCAAAAAAATCTTTTGCTCTTTCGGGCGATTTTAATTGATCTAACTTTTTTATGTATCCTGCATATGTTTCTTCCCTTAATAGCGGCAAACCAAGT
The DNA here is from genome assembly GCA_016234025.1 of Candidatus Pacearchaeota archaeon. Taxonomy (GTDB): domain Archaea; phylum Nanobdellota; class Nanobdellia; order Pacearchaeales; family GW2011-AR1; genus UBA73. The sequence goes on from JACQLL010000055.1 coordinate 586, forward strand.
TTAGTCATTCCCATAGAAATTTTAATATATGCTCATTTATAAAGTTTTCGTAACTTTAAAGTTAAAACTCGACATAACCCCACTTCTCAATCGCCGCTTTTAGCTCCGGTTTGTCGAGCATATACTGGTAGATATTTTCTCCCTGCTCAACGCAGTCCATCGCCTGTCTCATTGCTCTTGCTCCGGCTCTCGTTCCCATGGGATGCCCGTGTATTGCTCCTCCGACATTCATCATAAGTTCAGTTCCAAAATTTTTCACAGTGCTGTTTACCAGTCCAGGGTGACTTCCGCACGAGAGTGAAGAGACCGTAGGGTTGAAGTTGCCGTCGAATTCATGTTTGCTTCTAAGATTGTGCATTATCCTCATCAGGTCCTCTTTTGAATCAGACAAGTATCCGCCCCACATTCCGGCGTGAATAAAATCACATCCAACAATCCTTGCAAGTTTGCAAATCACGCCCCAGTCAACATTATATTTATGACTTGAATCTGTAATAACTTTATCTCCGCTCTTTTGAAAAAAGATTGAAACATTTTTCATGTCCAGTTCTCTTAACGCTCTATAGGAAGACAATCCAGCCCATATGTTAAGGTGAACTGCGCGCATCCCATGCTCGTCGGCAAATTTCGCTCTTTCGAGAAAATGAGGATAGTCAGAGTTTATGCATGGCGCATAAAAAATTTCTCTTCCTTCTCTTTCAGAAAATTCATTAACAAGTTTAGACACGACCTTTACTCTTTCCTCAAATCTGCAAAAAATAGGGTTGCCAAGTATCTCGTCTTCTTTAATAAAATCAACTCCGCCTTCAAGAAGTTCTTGGACAAGTCCTTTCAATTCAGAAACATTAATTCCAGTTTTCGGTTTAACTATTCCTCCAAGTAACGGCCTGTTAACTGCTTTAGCCCTTCTTTGAATCTCGTTCATACCGAATTTAGGTCCCTTAAAAAATTTCAGAAATTCTTCAGGCAATTCAACATCAATCAATTTACAGGAATCAATAATATCAATGTCCATCTGTCCCCCCATCAGGGCGCACATCAACTGGGTAATTCCATCCTTCTCGACGTCAAAATTAATCAACGGAAACGCAATCTTAACAAGACCTTTTTGTTTGGAATATAAATCAGGTTTGGTATCAAGTATTTTCGCAAGATGATTCTTCATCAGCTCCGGAGAATCTCTCTGCGTTCTTATCGAAGGATTGCCGATTGATTGTCCTATTGCTATCGCCTTAACAGCGTCGAGAAATCTCTTGCTCTCAAGATAATAAGTTGCGACTATATGGCTTCTTCGATCAACCTCTAATTGAAACAGATAATTATCCATCGCGAACCAAAATAAATAAAAGCTTATAAAGTTACTTATTCTGAAAAATAATATGCAGGAAAACAAGATAGTTAGTTACTACAAAAATAAAAAGTCAGTTGATATTGTTTTCACAGGTCTTATCAGGAAAAAAGATATTTTTAAGAAATCAATAAACGACCTTTTAGAAATAAGAAAAGCCGGGCTTGCCGATAGAATTATTCTTTCAACATGGTTCGGCGAAACCAAAGAAGACAGGGAGATGTTAAATTTTCTAAACAAAAATGGAGTAGAAATACTTGAGAGCAAAGAACCCGAAGACAAAGGTCCCGGAAATATCTGGTGTCAGATGAAAGCGCTCGAAGCAGCTTTGCAAGAAATTAGTTCTGAAAAATTCGTTTTAAAAACAAGAGCAGACGTCTACATAAATCCAGAATTCTTAAAAAAACTATTCTCTCAAAAAGACAAGCTTCTAAAAATAGAAAGTCATCTTCCTAAAGGCGACTTATTTCAACATAAAGTCTGGGTAATCTGGTACGAAATAACAAGGCCATTTTACATTGCAGATGAGTGTTTCTTCGGACACAAAAACGACTTGAAACTTCTTATAAATTATGATAAAAGTTTAGACGAAGAATACACTCTTGGAGCAGGAAAATCCCACGTCAGGAGATTTGCATATCCCTTCCTGAACGATTACCCTATAATAAAGGATTCATTCGGAAAATATAATGACTGGAATCCGACAAAAGTCCGTCTAAGGGACTTCTTAACTCATAAAATAAATTTGAGAGGATTCAAGCCGCTAAAAAAACTCAACGAATACAATAGGTTTAGATTGTTAAGAAAGAAACTTTCAGATGAAAATTATATAGAGATGTTAGCAGTGTATTACTCTATAATGAACAGCCATTTTTACGTCGACGGAGACAGTTTCCCAAATCAGGTAACATTCAATGAAAGCACGGCACCGAGAGTAAAACTCGATGCAGAAAACTTCGAAAACAATCTGACAAAAGAAAAAACCGTAATCCCTCTTGGCGGGCAGATTCACGATTTCAACAATGATTTGTTAAAAAACATATGCTCCGGCAAAATAGAAAAAACTGACTTGGGAGAAAAGTTAATCAAGGCAGTTGAAAAATTCAACAATCCTAATAACTCAAAAATCTAGTACCAAATACAATAATCCTTATATAGTCCACCAATTTAATCTTTCGGTTTTTATTGGTGGACTATTAGGGAAC
>JACQLL010000059.1 GCA_016234025.1 Candidatus Pacearchaeota archaeon
GGGAAAGGTACAATAACAATTTCACCTTGTTTATACATTATCCCAGTTCTCATCCTCTTTATTATCCCATAGTTTTTTTGCAACTTTCTCAGAGTGTTTTAGCAAATAACTAAAATCTTCTTTCTTAATTTTTTTTATTATAATTGTATCTTCATTTTTTGTAACAAACAACTCATCACCTTGCTTAATTTTTAAAGAATCCCGCATTCCTACAGGTAAAGATATCTGTCCTTTGTCTGTTACTTTGATTATTTTAGTTTCCATGGAAAAGTAAGAATTTCCTTACTTATAAATTTTTCTGTTGCCGAAATTTAGGCAAGTGCCCCGTTGGAGAGTGTGACTAAAGGTTAGAAAAATCAATATAACTCTTTATTTTCTAAATGTATTAAAGCCATTTGGATAGCTTGTTTAGTATAATCTTTTCTGCTTACTCTTCCTCTTGTTAGCATACCAATTGATCCTTCTGAAGAACCAATCTTTCTGTCTGTAGTTAATCCACTTCTATAAAACGCTTCATTTGCATCTATCTCTTGTTCGTGAATCATCTGTGTAACTTTGATTGGAAACTCAAATGCACACGACAATCCTAAGTGATAATTTTTACCATCATAAATAGCACAAGCACAAAAGTCCATACTCCCTGTTTTTGTTTGTGGAACCAACATTAAACCGCTCTCAATTCCAAAACTATAAGCACAACCATTGAAAACTGCTGTTGCCCTATTTATTGCTCCTTGCACAGTTTCTTCTAATGACTTTGGTTGTTCACTTACTCCCGAATTTGTTTCTACCCCTATAATCTCATAATTTACTAAGTCTTGATAATTACTCAAAACTTCTCTAACTGCTTCTACTTTGACGGGGTTTTTAGATGCAACATTTATTTTCATTTTATTCTTCTTAAGTCTCCATTAAGAACTATCGGTTCCATTGCTTCAATTTCATCTCTATAGTTCATATCTGGAATAGGATTATACATAAAAATTGGTTTTCTTAGAACATGTGCAAAAGCCATCTCTATTAATGTATTTCCACCAACATAATTTTCAATTCCATTTTTAGAATGATTATATATCAAAACAGCGTCATGATCTTTTATCACATTGAAATAACCTCTAATCAAATCGTGTTCTACTTTGTTGTGAGCAGATTCTACGTGCATACTATCTCTTGTTTCTAAAGTTGCATAATGTTCTGTAAAATCGGGCAAAGTAGCTATATGCCCTAATTCTCTTAGACTCTTTCCAACTTCTAGCATTTCTGGTGAGAAAGTCATACTCCCACAAATTGCAATTCTCATAAATTTAATCTAAGATTGTAATATATAAAGATTGTTGATATTTGGTTCACTGCCCCGTTCGTATTCTAAACCTGAACAGCTAACGCTCCGAAAAAGCGTTGCACCAAAACACTCTCTAATTATTCGGTTTATGTAGGAGATTTAATCCTAAGGATTAACGTTCCCACGAGATTTTTACGAAGTCGTTAAAGAGGTTGCGCAAAGCGAGGAAGGTCTCGAACCAGAAGACAGAACAGCAATAGTTCTTTCATTTAAAGGAGATGTTCAACTAACTCCTGAAATGCCTGAAACAAGATTCGCTTTAGGAAGAAGAACAAGAGAATATTTTGATAAAAAAATGAAGCGGTTTGGAAAAGAAAGTATTCCTTTCTATAATTTTGAGGAAACTTCTTCAGAACAAACAGATGTTAATTACGTGGGGTTCTACTGCCCTCAGTACGGGTCTAACCTCAGCTGCAGGGATATGGACTTGAGAAGCAGCGACAGTGCTTTCGCGGTGTTGAGAAAAACTCGCGAAGGCGGTTCGCGCGAGCCAAGTCTAACGGATATAAGAGATGCGAATGTTAGAGCTGTTGCAAGATTTCTCGAACAAAGACATTTGACGAGTTTGGCAGACAAACTGACAGGACTTGAGGAATTTGTATTGGAAGAATTAAGTGTAGTATATAGTAATTGTAGTCATTAAATAATTAATATAAATGTATATAAATAATTTCGAGAGTTTAGAGTTATGTTCTTTCATAAAAAAGAGGATAAAGGTGGTTTGCCTGACTTGCCTCCGCTACCAGAAAAAGATTTTGGCTCTCTGCTAGGCATAAAAGAGATTGATGATGACGAAGATTTAGAAGGTCATTCTTTACCTTCGTTCCCTGACTCTCCTGTGAGCAACAAATCCTCACAGGATGCGATAAAAGACGCAGTCAAGCAGGAGGAAGAGAAAAAGTTTAACGTTCTCGAGATGGAAGAATGGAAACCAACGCAGATGAAATACGATAATTTCAAAAGTGAACGCTCTGAGATGCCTATTTATCCTCGTAAAAACTTTGAACAAAACAAAAAACAAACAGATGTTTTTGTCAAGATAGACAAATTCAGAACCGCACAAAAATCGCTTAATGAAATAGAAGAGAAATTAGAAGAGATAAATGAAATGATAAAGAAGATAAGAGAAATAAAAATGCGGGAAGAGCAGGAAATCTCGTCCTGGGAAAAAGACATTGCACATGTGAGGGCTCGGATTAAAGACGTTTCTTCAAATATTTTTGAAAAGGTGGAATAATGGTTGAATACGTCAAAGTTTCAAAACACGAAGTATTTTACGGACAAAAAAATCTTTTGAATTCAGAGTTGGAAATACTAAGTATGTTAAAAGGGCATGACTCATATAAGGAACTAAGAAAAGAAGAGTTTGCGTTAAAGATTGCGCTTAAAACGAAAATTGACGAAGCATTTAATTCTCTGAACGCCTTGCAGAAAACACTCCCGAAGACAAACGAGTCAGACGAGAAATCAGAGAGGACGGAAAAACAATCAAAGAAACGTCTCACGCTGCAGGAAGAAATTTATTCTATCAGGGAGAAGCTTGCGAAGTTGAATTCCGGCGTTCAATAACTAAAATTTATATACCTCCTTCATTTTTTATTCTTATGACCAAGAGAATCAAAACAAGAAAGCAGCTAATCAACGGATACATAGATTTCTTCAAATCAAAGGAGCACAAAAGAATTCCATCGTCATCCTTGATTCCTGAAAACGACCCGACGGTTTTGTTCACGACGGCAGGAATGCATCCACTTGTTCCTTTTCTGACAGGAGTGAAACACCCTCTTGGAAAACGACTTGTCAATGTGCAGAAGTGCATAAGGACAAACGACATCGATGAAGTCGGCGATGAAGTGCATCATACTTTTTTCGAGATGCTCGGCAACTGGTCTTTGGGCGACTATTTCAAGAAAGAGGCAATAAAATTTACTTACGAATTTTTAACAAAAGTTCTTGGCTTTGAAAAAGATAAATTAGCTGTTTCATGTTTTGAAGGCGATGAAAATTCGGAGAGGGACGAAGAAAGCGCAGAGGTCTGGCGAAGTCTTGGATTTCCAGAAAGCAGAATTGCTTTTTTGTCGAAGAGCGAAAATTGGTGGGGACCTGCAGGCAACACGGGGCCTTGTGGACCTGACACAGAAATTTATTATTGGACTGGAAAAGGAAAAGAGCCTTTAAAATTCGACTTCAAAAATAAGAAATGGGTCGAGATAGGCAACGACGTTTTCATGCAGTATGAGAAGACAAAAGACGGAAGATATAAGAAGTTAAAACAAAAAAATGTCGATTTCGGCGGCGGCGTTGAGAGAACACTTGCTGTGTTGAACGGATTAGACGACAACTACCAAACAGAAATTTTTTTTCCGATTATAAAAGAGATAGAAAAAATCTCAGGAAAAAAATACGAAGGAAACGAAAGGGCGATGAGAATAATCGCAGACCACGTGAAGGCGGCGGTCTTTATCCTCGGAGACGAAAGAAAAGTTAAGCCATCGAACGTTCGGCAGGGTTATGTCTTGAGACGATTAATCCGAAGAGCAGTCAGATACGGAAGAGTTCTTGGGATTAAAGATAACTTTTTAATTGAGATAGGAAAAAAGTTTTTACCAATTTACGACGACTATGAAGAATTAAAAAGAAATGAAAAATTTATCTTTTCCGAACTGGAAGAGGAAGAAGAGAGATTTAAGAGAACACTTGAAAAGGGTCTCCGGAAATTTAAAGAAATTGCCGTCGATAAAACTATTTCCGGAAAAGAAGCATTTCTTTTGTTTCAAAGTTATGGTTTTCCGGTCGAGATGACGCAGGAGCTTGCTAATGAAAAGGGCGCAAAGGTTGATTTGAGAAGTTTCAATAAAGAATTTGAGAGACACCAAGTTTTAAGCAGAAACGCTTCTGGAACTTTCAAGTCGGGTCTTGCGGATTCATCTGAAACGACTAAACGTCTGCACACTGCAACGCATCTCTTGAACGAAGCTTTACGAATCGTTTTGAAAGATAATGAAATAAAACAAAAGGGTTCTAACATAACCCCCGAAAGATTAAGATTTGATTTTAACTTTCCGAGAAAATTGACAGACGAGGAAATAAAAAAAGTAGAGGATTTGGTTAATGATAAAATAAATCAGGGATTAGTCGTCAAGAGGGAAGAGCTTCCCTTGAGCAAGGCGTTGTCATCGAAAGCGCAGGCAGAGTTTGGCGCAAAGTATCCGGAGATTGTCTTTGTCTATACTCTCATCGATAAAAACGATAAGCGGGGATGGTTCAGCAAAGAAATTTGCACAGGGCCTCACGTCGGTAACACAAAAGAAATTGGAAAGTTTAAGATTGTTAAAGAAGAATCATCTTCGGCGGGAGTAAGAAGAATAAAGGCGGTAGTTGCGTGAGAATTTAACTTGCCGGAAATTATAGCAACTGACTTAAATATAGTCCACCAATTTAATCTTTCGGTTGCTTTATTGGTGGACTACGTCAAGAACCCTCAAAGATTTCGGGTTCTTGAGCGCATCCAAGAATTCAACTTTCAGAATTCTTGGTGTTAGGGAAC
>JACQLL010000061.1 GCA_016234025.1 Candidatus Pacearchaeota archaeon
ATTTAATCTTTCGGTTTTTATTGGTGGACTATTAGGGAACCAACACCGAGAAACTTAGTTGGTTCACTATAAATAAGAAATAAAAAATGAAAGTAACAATAGCAACAACAACTTATGACAAAAATGAAGAAAAAGAAAGTAGAGCAATAATAAATGCTTTAAGAGAATGGCATGATTTAGGTTTTAATATTGTAGTTTCCGACGGCGGCTCTTCAAAAAATCTTTTGAATCAAATGAGTGAGATTGGAAAAATAAAAATCCGCCAGCGCAAATCAGAAAAGGTCGGAACAGGAATTAGGCAGGCAATTGCAGAAGCGTTCAGAGAATCAGACGTCGTTATTTTTTCAGACGGGGATAAAGGCGGAAGCTATGGATTTCAGGCAAAGGCAAAAGAGTTTTTATCAGAATTAGAAGACAGAGACATTTTGGTAGTGGGAAGAACAGATAATTCTTTTGACAGCTATCCTCCTTTCCAAAGAAAAATAGAGAGAGAGATTGATAATTATTTTTATTCTAAGTTCATTAAAAGAATTTCAGGACAGGATGTTTCTGATGTAACATACGGGCCAAGAATAATAGGGAAAAATGCTGAAAAATATTTTACAGATACAACTTACGAAACGTGGGCTGCCGCCTATGAACCAATTCTAACTGCAGCAAGAGCAGGACTTAAAGTCGGAGAAGTCAAAGCAGACATAAAATTCCCGTCGGAGAGAAAAGAAGTAGGGGACTTTCAAAAAGCATACAGGATTTGCCAGGCATTTCAATTAGTGGAACCGATAATAAGTCAAATGCTATCGCGGGGAGAAATCAAACATTTAGAAGAACTATTGAGGGAGTTTATATCTAAAACAAATTATATTCTGGACTAATGAAAACTTTAAAAGTAATACATAGCGTGTTGTTAAATGGAAATAAAAGAGTTGGAAAGTTTAGCTAAAGAGGCCAGGCATGATGTCGCGAATTTATTAAGAAAAGTAAACGGGTCTCACATCGGAGGAGCCTACTCTGTTATAGACATTCTGACAACTCTCTATTTCGATATAATGAACGTAAATCCGAAGCAGCCAAAAATGAAAGAAAGAGATAAACTCATATTCAGCAAAGGTCACGCAGGAATTGCTTTGTATACCATTCTATCAAAAAAAGGTTTTTTCGACAGAGAGATGCTTGAAAGTTATTGCCAAAATGGTTCTCCGTTAGAAGGTCATGTAAACTCTTATAACGTCCCTGGAGTGGAATTAAGCACGGGCTCCTTAGGGCATGGACTTCCTGTAGGAATTGGTATGGCTCTTGCAAACAAAGTCGACAAAAATCCGGGAAAGGTCTTCGTGATAATGAGCGACGGAGAGTGCAACGAAGGTTCAGTATGGGAGTCGGCCATTATTGCAAGCCGCATGGCTCTTGATAACCTGACGACAATTATAGACGCTAACGGATGGCAGGGATTAGATTCTTCACCCAAAATTTTTGGAAGTGAAGACAAACTATGGAATATCTGGAATGGTTTTGGTTTTGGAATAAAAAAAATAAACGGACATAATTATGGAGAAATCACTGACGCACTAAAATCACTTCCGATAGAGAAAGGAAAACCTTCTTTAATTTATGCGCACACAATCAAAGGAAAAGGGATTCCTTCAATAGAAAATACTCTTGCGAGTCATTATAAGACTCCGACGGAAGAGCAGGTGAGAGAACTAAAAAATGAGAACATCGTTCATTAAAAATTTGGAAGAAATGGCAGAGGAAGATGAAAAAATTTATCTTCTAACAGGAGATCTCGGATTTTCCGTTCTCGAGAATTTTCAGAGAAAATTTCCGAAGAGATATTATAATATAGGAGTAGCAGAACAGGCAATGTCAGATATAGCAGCAGGCCTCGCACTTTCGGGAAGAACAGTTTTCACATATTCAATTGCTTCATTTGCAACAATGCGCTGTTTCGAACAAATTAGAAATGACATTGCCTACCACAATTTAAAAGTCAGAATAGTTGGAGTCGGTTCAGGATTTTCTTACAGCTCTTATGGATTAACACATCACTCTTTGTCAGATATATCGCTAATGAGAAGCCTGCCTAACATGACAGTCATAGCCCCCGGAGATCCTTTTGAAGTCGATAGAGCAATGAAGGAATCAAAAAAAATCAATGGTCCTATATACTTGCGTTTAGGAAAAAAAGGAGAACCAATTCTTCACAAAGAGGACACAGAATTTGCAATAGGAAAAGGAATCATAATTCGCGAAGGGCAGGATGCGACTTTGATTTCAACAGGAAATATGCTTGAGTCAACCCTTAACGTAAGAGAAAAACTTTTAGAAAAAAATATCAGTGCGAGGGTCATTAGTATGCATACCATAAAGCCAATCGATAAATCCCTAATTTTGGAAAGCGCAGAAAAAACTGGAGACGTTTATTCGGTAGAAGAACATAACATAATAGGGGGTCTTGGCAGTGCAGTCGCAGAGGTTTTATCAGAGTCAAATCTCCAATGTAGATTCCACAGATTCGGAGTAAGAGACAGATTTTGTGAATGCGCAGGCGACACTGATTATGTCAGAGGCATTTTCGGGATTTCAGAAAAGGAAATACTAAAAAAAATTCTATCAGACAAAAACAAAAATGAATCCTGAATTATCACTTGTTATTCCGATATACAACGAAGAATCAAACATAGAGGATTCAGTTGTAAAACTTACAAAAGAATTGGAAATGAAAAAAGTAAACTATGAACTTATTTTAGTCAGTCACGGTTCGGCAGACGGATCTGATGAAATTGTGAAGAAAATCTCAGAGAAAAATAAAAGAATAGTGCCAATAATTTTAAAGAAGAATCTCGGTTATGGTGGTGGAGTAACCTACGGCTGGGAAAAAGCAAGAGGCAAATACATTGGCTTCACATGCATAGATCAGGAGATCTCCGCAGAAGATACTTTTAATGTTTTTAAGTCAATCACCGACGGTAAATACGACTTAGTTAAAGCAAGAAGAATGAAAAGAAAAGACGGATTTTCAAGAGTATTGACTTCTTTAATCTTCAATACGGCAGTAGCGGTAAGATTTCATCTCGGAATAAAAGATGTAAATGGCTATCCCTTAATCTTTCGAAGGGAAATCTATAAGAAAATAAAACCAAAAGAAAAATTTTATCTGTTCAATCTGGATTTAATTAAAAATATCAAAAGCAATAAATATAAAATCTTAGAAGTTC
>JACQLL010000058.1 GCA_016234025.1 Candidatus Pacearchaeota archaeon
ATATAGTCAACCAACTAAGTTCTTCGGTTAGTTTCGGTTGGTTGACTATTTAGGGGACCAATTTGCGACCGAGAAATTAAATTGGTTCACTATAAGTCGTCAAATATTAGTACCGACGTGTAGTGCTATAAATTTATATAGGTATTTTTATCATCTTCAAGTAATAGAAAATGGCAGAAAAAACAATCCTCGATCAATTGCGTTTGGATAAAGCGCAGAAAGAAAGACTTAAAGGGCTTGAGCAGAAACGCATGGAACTGGAAATCGAAGATCAGAACAGATTAGACCGTTATCAAGAAACAATAGAAGGGGTTATAACCGGCAAGCAAGACACCGACGTTCGTCAACTTTCTGAATTAGATAAGGGGATAGAACGCGGACAACAATTCAAAGGGGAAATTTCTCAGCTTGCCGAAAGTTTGACAACAGAACTAAACGAGCTTGGACAGTTCTTTGGAGATTTGAATCAATACACAGGATTTTGGGAAAGAACGGCCGCTAAAGTAGGTCTTACAAGATTCGCCGACAAACAAAGATTGCAACGTGTGAGAAGTTCCGACGTTCGCGAAAACCTGCAAACAATTCTGGATTATGGTTTGCATATGACTAATAAATTACAAGAAGCAACTCTCGAAAACATGGACTGCCAGGCTAAAATTGATTCAACAATAAGGATAACTGCAAAAAAACTTGAAGAAACCCAGCCTCTATATGAAAAAGCGCGAAGCGAACGTGAACGTTTGGAACGAGAACTAAAAGAGATCCAAGACAGACAGGATCTTGCCGAAGCAACTGAACATGCCCAACTCGCTGTGGAACGTGAAACACTTGAGAGAACATGCAAGGAAGCACAAACTCAGGAAAATTATCTTTTTACAATCGTAGATAAAGCAAAGCAGGCACTGCCTGTTCAACGAGTACATCTGAAAGCATATGGTGATATTATAGATTCACTTATACAACTCAAAACTGGGCTTGAAGAAAATATTAAAAATGTAACGACAATCTATGAGTCTACACCGGTTGCAATTCAAACCGCGTTAGGCACAAGAGCTGCTTCCCAAACTGATAAAGGAATTAAATACGCAACAGATAAATCTACTGAAGTTCTTCTTGTTTCTGCAAAAGGAATCTTAGACGAAAATGCCGCGCGTACAGAACGGCCATTGTTAGAATCTGATAAACTTCGTGTCTACCGAACAGCGCAAACCGAGATGAGGATGAAATTTGATCAAAGAGTCGAGGCAATGAAAAAAAAATATCGGGCTGCAGCAACAGACGAGTAAGGTGACTCGATGAAACCAGCACAACCCATTCCTAGCCTCGAAGAAATAGGTTTGGAAGCCCCATCCGAAATTCTCTGTACACTATCTCATGAAGAAACAACTCCCTATCTTGAACGACTCAGTACCACACTGGATTACTTGGCGGAAATTCTAAAACGTGAAAAAAATAGTTTTGTTGTTGCATACGTTGCCATAGTTCGTAATGGAATCGACTCGTTGCGATTAAAACATCAGTTGCACGGCGAAGATAAAGTGGACTTCCCGTTAACAATTATTTCTCGTAACTCCGGATTTCCTTCTGAAAAAGATTTTTACCTGCTGGAAAAAAATAAAGACGAAGCAGAAGAAACTTTATCGGTTTTACCGTCGAAAGACGAGATAATAGACAGAATCCGCCACGGAATTCTTAATCATAGTTCAATAGTCACTGCCCAAACCCTTTTGCACAGATTTAATTTTTACTCTGCAATCGCAGAAAGAGCTCCGCTCGAAGCATATCAGGTAAACAGACCAATGCATAGAGGAGAGAAAGACGGAGAGAACCTTTATGTCCTCGAATGGAATTGTATCGAACGTAAAACTAAATTACCTGTCTTTTATCGAATGTGCATGGCTCAGGAAAGCTGGAGAAGAAGATTAGAAGTCGGTTCAAATCCAAAACTGGAAACACTGCTCTATCAAACTCAAATGGGATTCATGAACGTCGATACTTTCGCACGCGCAGTTGATACACAAATCGATGAAGTGCATCCGAAACTGATAGAAAAATACACGATTGGTCCATTTCACAACCACATCACAAAGAATAATCAGGCCCTAAACAGCTTACTAGAAGATGCAGAAGACCCTGCAGTGTTAAAATTTACCAGGGAGTGCGTCGTGAGCGAAAGAGTTAAAGATCATTATGTTAAATTCTTCGACAGATTAAGACGCAAAAAATCCGTCAGAGAAGTATTCGGCCCTGTTGACTCAGAGACAAAAATGATCGTGCCGTTTAGAGTAAAACAAAAGCTTGGAAACCAAGACGAATACGGCAATCCATGCAAAGTATATGGCATCACAAACGGAGGCGACATCGTCGGATAAAATGGCAGAGCGAGAACAAGTTCACCCGATAACAAAAAAAGATTTGGAGGCACACTTGAAAAAAGTAGACGAACATTTTGAGTTAATAAATCGTGGACATCCTTCAGAAAGAGAAAGCTTATTCAATGTGATGAGGGGAATCGGAAGCGGAAATGAAAATCTGATGGCGGCTGAAGTTCAGAAAACTGTAGACGTCTTGCGGGAAGGGTTCTCGTTGTATTATGAGATGAACGGATTAATAGAACAGAGAACAAAAGATATCGACGGTAAGGTGAGCTCCGGTGAAAAGCAGGCATTCCAAAATTCATATTCATCATTCGCAGCAGGTTCGTTAATAGCCCACGAATTAGGTTTGCTCATTGGAAACAAAGAACCGTTTCCATTAGAAAAGGGAAAAATAAATTTCAATTTCGATCTTACCAAAGATGATTTATTAAACTCCGTCTTAGCAGTATATTTTGGTTTGATTAATCTCGGAAAAAGAAAGGGGACATTAGAAACAGGCGAAGATGTTCCGCGCGGAAGTTACAACTTTTTCTCCTTGCTGCGTGAACAAGCGTTGGAAAAAAAAGAAACGTTCAATCCGGCGTTGGTCGATTTGGTGAAAAATTCCCAGTTTAGAGTAAAAGATGAATTTACGATTACCGGATTCGAAGCTGGCTTTGAGGAAAAAGCAAAATCAGAAAAAATAGAATTTGCTCCAATTCTCCCTTACCAGGTTGCAGGAAACGTCCTGGCGAAAAAAGAAATATTGCGTGACATGGATCGCCTTGCGCTTTTTGACCTGCATTCCAAAAAAAATCCAATCTTGGAAGTCGGCGGCTTGTCATGGTCCGTCTTGTACGATGGCTTGCCCGGAACAGGAAAATCAAGTTTATTTCGTATGGGTTTAACAAGATTAAAACAACGATGCGAACAAGCAGGAGCATATTGGAAATCAAAAAATCATGGCGATTTGCAATGGAGCCAAATAATTATTGACCAGGGTGTGAAGGACGAATTTTACGGCAAGACCGGAAAAAACTTATTAGAAAAACTCGCACCGACGAAAAAGCCGGACGCAATTTACATTATAACAACCGATGACATTGATTTGTTAGTGTCTGGTGATAGAAATTCCTCAAGCGGCGGAGCAGACAAAGATATTCTAAATATACTGATGCAGTATGCAGACGGAATCAATACAGTGATAAGAGGAAACGTGCAGTGGTGGGCGGCAACGAACGACGCAACTTCAATGGACCCGGCCTTGAGACAAAGATTTATCGCACGTTATTCCGTCGACGGACCGCAAGAATGGTACGACTTCGCGGACATTTTACACAATGAATTAAGAACATGGATAAAAACCGGAATTGTCGACCTTCCGTTGGGAAAAGGTTACACTCCATATGAAATGAGAAAGGGACAAACAGGTAATGAAGAGATTTCAGGCAGCTCGCTTATTTCAAAAGTATCCGGACTGCTTTCAGGCAAAGGAATATCGATGCGGGACGTCGGAGAATTAAGCGCAGAACATAAAAGAAAAAATGAGAAATTCACCGGAAGAGCAATTCACGCAGTTTCCGAAGCGATTAAAAAAAGAATAAACGACTACGAAATTCCGGAAGAATGGTACGAAAAGCCCGAAGCATTTTTTGCCCAGCCATACGAGCGTCGCGTTGAAATGCTAAAAGAATTGTGCGTTAAAGTTGACGGAGATGTGATAATAGAAGAAATAGAAAGATATGCGACATCAGAAACAAGATACACAACAGATAAGTTCGAGAGTGACGTCAGCAGACTAATTCATAATATAAATGTACAAGCGGAGGCAGCAACGAGATTGAAAACTAAAAAATGACAATCCTAATTCCAGAAAGAGACATAGACCTAGAAAAACTTGGACTAATAAATCAGGAGCTGTTTGAAGTGGACGGAGAACTAGCCCAAAGATATAATCAAGTTCTATTAAAAGTTTTTGGCTATGAAAACGAGATGGACAGCTTTAGGATAGACAAAAGAGGATTGAGTCCTGAACTAAGCGTTCATCTAAAAGCAAAGTTTCCGGATAAGCTGGAATACGGCGAGAACTACCTGAATATCGGAAGCGCAAACAGATTCATGGTAGTTTTGTCCCCGGACCAAAAATCATCTCCATTGGTTTTTCCCCAGTCCTCGTATGAAAACGGATTGATAGATAATGTTTACAGAGCAGCACGGCACACTATAGAAGAGATTACAACCTCTGAAGCGCTGTACGGAGAACTGGAAAACGGAATTACGCTCTTTAGGTCAGTGAAAGATCTTCTTCAATACAGAACAGTAAAAGTTAGTTTAGACACCTTGGCCGGAACTTCAAACGCCCTGTCGGAGTTAACTGAATTGTCTGACAGATTAGGTGAAGACGATAACGCATTAAACCCTGAATACATTTCAAAAATGCGAGAGCTCGTCGAGAAAGTAGGAAAAATTAGCTCGCGTTCAATCTCCGATATTTTCCCGGTTAAAGTCGAAGTCCACTGTTTTCAGGTAGGGTTTTACAACGGAGTGTACTGTTTGCGAAACTTCAAAAACAAAGATGACATAAAAGGGATTTTTATTACAAATAACCAGGGCAAGCTGCGCGATTTAAGCGACGAAATACTCGCTTTAGATTTGCACGATAAAGAAGTTTTGAAAACTCTCCACAAATACGGATTCATGAAATATGATTCAAGAATAGTTTCACAAAGAATTGATGAAGTTGCGGACAACGTATTGCTTTCGAGAGGTTTGGACGTCGTTTCCCTAACGCCTCACGAAAGAAAGAGAGAAATCGTAAAGAAGACAACGAATCTTCCGAAAAGTTGGCATCAATTAAACGACATTAAAACCGCGCTGGAAAACACATCAGATGAAATTGAAGACATAATCGACAAAATGGATTATGAAACAAAGCTAAAGCTATCAGTGCCTGCAAGTAAAAAAGAAATTTTGAACAACTTGCTGGCAGAACTTGATCCGACAGATCCCGTCAGAATGTACGAATTCAATTTGGGAAAATTCAGAAGAGAGTTTCCAACCTTTACTTTAAACAGGCAAAGATACATAGTAAAAAGAATTTTAGAAATGAAAGGAGGTAATGACTGAAATGGCACTACCCTGGTACGAAATTGCGTTTGGACATGCAATGGCTGGATTTACAGTCGCACTTGCAGATAGAGCTTTCTCAGAAAACGCGAAGAGGCGCACAGAGAAAAGAATCCAAAATAAAATGGAAGAAGTCACAGCGTTGGAATATCTTTTGGGACACTCAAGCGATGTTGTCAAAAGTGATAGAGAATATTCGAATAATATTATAAGAGCAAGAAATTACTTTGAAAGAGAAGGAGTTTCTTCGGAAATTTCCACAAACGATGAAAGCCATTCGAGATATATCTCTAAAAAAATAAAAAAGGCAGTTAATCATCTACGAAGAGGACATGAAAAGGTAAACAACTTATCGTGGAGTAAAAAACTAACTGCCGGATTTGGAATTGAATTTTTCTTTGATTCTATAGAAGTAATAACCCAGTCCATTTATGGAGTCGGAAACGGAATCATTGCTCTGGGAAGAACTCCCTATCAAGCCGTATCATTCTTTGTAGGCATGCAAACTGGCAAAGGCTTTTTGTATGTCAAAGACACTTTTGTTAAGTCAGGAGAAGAAAAAGAACTCGACTCAATTGGAAGAGAATTAACGGCAGACGGTAAATTGCTGGATATAGTAAGAAACTACTCTCCTACAAGAGATCTTCAAGTTAAAATGACAGATGCAGAAGTTGCTGAAACAAAAGAGCTTCCAACTTCCGATAAAGAAAGTTATGACGCTACTCAACTTGGTAAGAGGATTGGCGACTCTCTTGGAGATGCTGCTGAAAGTGTCGGTCGCGGTCTTAGCTCTGGAATAAACACATTGAAGGAGCGAATCAATGCGCGGCGACAAGCAGCTAAAGATGAAGAAGAAAAAAGAAAGCAGGATCTAAAAAAACGATACGAAGACTACTAAGAAAATGAAACGCGAAGAAATAAGTCAAAAACTTGCTGGAATTAGAGAGAACATTCTTAAAAAGAAAAGTTCAAGACAAAAGAAAAGCCAGAGAACCTTCTCTAAAATCAAGAAAGGAGTTTTAGCGGTAGCAGTAGCCGGAGCAGTCATTACAGGAATTGGAGCAAGAGATTATTTAATGAAGAGGCAGGACTACCCGGAGCGAAATGTTTTATTTAGGTCGTCAAATATTACAAACATCGCTGGAAATGTTGGTGAGGGCACTGACGCAAGAGCGGACCGAGAATCAACAACAAAGTTTTACGAAGGCGGCGGCGGAGAAAGCAAAGTTGGAACGTACCTGTGTGAGACGATCAGAGAAATAAGGGGAGACGCCGAAACTTTCAATATGGATAACTCTCAAAAAATCCGAATAGCTTCAGCGATACAAAAGCCGGAAATATTTCAAGCAGGACTAAGCATTGGCGGAAGTCTGAATTATAGAGAACAATTTGCAGAAATCGTCGTCGGAACCGGAGAAAAATCAAAAGCTCCTCAAAAATATATGGTTTACAAAATTTCTCCGGAAAGAGGAAGTAAAGATAAAGACATCGACGTTAGAGAAAACGTAGATGGAACTAAGGAAATAATAAACCGTCTGATTGAACTGAGAGGATTTCCGTTAGGATTTCTTTTTGGAAAACATTACAGAACCGGAACTGTCTTAGAAGATTATGGAAAAGATCCTAAAAACAAAAAACTCGAAAAAGAAGTTCTGGAAAAAATTAAAGTTTTAGACAGTCAGGCAGCCAGAGATGCATCTACGAGGGAAAGAATACTGGAAGAATTAACAGTTCTCGAAGAACAGATGGAAAATATAACGACGTATTCAACATTTGAAGACGGTTTTCTAAAAGTCTTGCCTCAAGACAGTGTATCTTATTTAGGAAGTTATCCTTCAATTACTGAAAGAATAAAGCATTGGGCTGGATTCGGAAGAAAAGAAAGGCACAGGCTCGCAATAGAAAACAATTTGGATTTGTGGCCAGGATATTTTCCTCTTTTGAGCGAACTCTCCATTGGTTCAGGAAAAGACCGAGTTTATCCGTTTGACAAATACAATAACGGAGGATATACCATCAAAGACAAGTACGGAAAAATCGGAAGCATTGAAATCGAAGACTTCATGTTGCGTTACGGTCAAGACGTTTTATACTCTTACTTTCTGGACTTGAATGGAGATGGCGAGCTGGACAAAGAAAAAGAATTAATTGGACAAGTGTTGTGCAGAATGACACACGACGAAAGGCGAACGCTCGAAGAATCAATAAGCGGAAAAAAACAAGATAGAAACTTTACATACACCATTAACTTTTCATTCATGGCTCCAGACAACGATCTAAAGAAAGGAATGGAATATTTCAGGCATTGCGCACAAATGGAAACAATGATGCCGGATCAGATTCACCGAGGAAATGGTCAACACTCGTTACTCCTTCTGATTAACGATCAGAGAAGCGATTTAATACTTTACGATGATTTAAGTATTCAGAACATGAGTCGAGCCTTGACGCAAGAATCAACGCTGGCAGCAAAATATGACATCATCAAGATATTGAATGCGACACAAAGACCTTATGCACATGAACTTGCGCAGCTTTATGGCGTTGAAAAAGAATTTGAAGGACAATACGCCAGCTCTCCATTACTACATAAAAGAATTGAGCTAGGCCCATTGCCTGGAATCGCACTCACGCTCTGTTCAATTGCCGGAGGATTGTACTATCTAAGAAAGAGATGCAGTGCACCGAAAAAATCCGCTTCAGAAAGACTCGACAAGTTACAAAAGTCAGTAGTTACAAACCCATGAGAAGTTTTAAATAGTTAATTTAGATAATCAAAAAATGACAGACGAAGAAAAAACTATGGAAGAGAAGCCAAGTAAATTACGTGAAAGATTGCATCGTTTAGCAGATAGCATGGCTAACGGACTTGAAACTGCCGGAAGTTATTTAGGAAAAGCAACAGATAGAGCCGGAAGAGGGATTAATCACGCAATGGAAGCAGGAACAAGAAGACATGAAGAAATTCAGAAAAGCGGTGGATACATCGCAGGTATCAGAAGCGTGACGCAAGGTGCAGAAAAGAGCATAAAAAAGTTTTATAAAAATGTCGAAGAAAGTTTCTTCACCGATGGAGAATTTGACAAAGAAAAAACAAGAAGAGCATTGTGTGACAGAGGACAAGCAATTGAAAGATTTGGAAAACAAGCTTATTATGATCTTTCAAAACTAGTATGTGATGGAACAGAAATAGCAGGAAAGAAATATAGAGAATTTTTCCCGTCAGATGAAGAATTAAAGGGAAGGTATGCCGGAATTGGAACGCACACTAAACTTATGTTAAGAAAAGATTTCGATGCGTGTCTTTCGTACCATGATAGAGCAAACAACGAGTTACCGGAAAGCAAAGATTACCGCTCCCAAATTTTGGAAGACATAAAAGCGAGCGGAAGCAAATCAAAAGAAGAACTATTATTTTTTTATTCTGCACGGCTTAATAACGCAGGACTTTTCGGCGCATTTGACATACACACTATATCTAAAATGACGATTGCCGCAAACTCTTTGGAAGATTAATTTTTGAAAAACAAAGACCTAACTTAGAGAATCAAATTCCCAAATACCTAACATACTTTATTCCAGTAAAGGGCTCTCCTTTAGCACGTTCTCTCATCGCCACAACAAAATCTCCGCCTGCCTGTGACCTTCCTTTAATAACTTCAAGTTCGTAAGTGTCATGGCTTTTTCCCTCGCCGTATTCTCCGGAATTTGCCTGCGCAAAGCAAGTTCTTATTTCAGCTCCCAATATAACTGAAGGATCCAACTTCATCGGGATAATAACCCTGATAGCTCTGTCCTCTAACAATTTCTTAGCTTTGTCAACATGTTCTTCAAAAAGAAAAGATAGTTCTGCATAAGGCATTGTTTTTTTCACCTCGTCGTCGCTCGGCATCTTTTCCACACTAATATAATCCACAATAGTAAAAACGCCTTCTTCTCCCATATCAACAACTGCAGGCACATTAATCACTCTGCCAGAGAATATCGGATATTCTTCGTTCATTATTTTCATTAAAATTTATTAACAACAGTCGTTTTAAAGTTTTCTATCAAAGAGCTCTGTAAAATATTCATTTAATCTGTCCGAAAAGTATTTGTGAACTGCGCCTTCGGCAACTCTCATTCTGTCTCCCTCTTTTAATCCAAGAACGTAAGCAAGCGTTTTTTTCTTTAAATTAGCTGTTCGATGCGTCTCAGGTGGCTTCCCATCTTGGCTGTAGATATAAGGAGGAATAAACTCAACTCGAACAACTTTATTTATGGTGTTATAAGATAAAACTCTAAGCTCATAATTATTTGGCTTTCCCTCAAGTTGAATAAGTTCTTCGGCCATTTTCACGATAAAAGGTAGTTCTTAATAAATATTTCTGTGTTAAAGAATCATTCTCCTAAAGAATATAGTCCGCCAATTTAATCTTTCGGTTTTCTGAAGCTTCGTGAGAAGCGAAGATTAGAGAACTTCGTTCTCTTTTTTCATTGGTGGACTATTAAGGAACCAACACCGAGAAACTTAGTTGGTTCACTATATCTCTTAAAGCAAGAATTAATGATCTTGGCAAAAACCGCAAACCTTTTTAACCTAAATTCTACTCCTCAAAACATGCCAGAACAAAAAATAAGACAGCCAATTGTAACAATAGCAGGTCACGTCGACCACGGAAAAACCTCCATTTTGGATTGCTTTAGAGAGAGCGCTGTCCAAAAAACAGAAGCCGGAGGAATAACACAAAAAATCTCGTTCACAAAATATCCTCTCTCTCAAATAAAAAAAGCATGTCCTCTCATTAACTCAAATAAAATAAAATTGGAAATTTCCGGCTTCCTTTTCATCGACACGCCTGGCCATGCCGCATTCACAAATTTAAGAAAACGCGGAGGCTCACTCGCAGACCTCGCAATCCTCGTCGTTAACATAAAAGAAGGAATAAAACCCCAAACAGCAGAAGTAATACAAATACTAAAAGCAAACAAAACACCATTTATGATAGCCCTCAACAAAATAGATACCATCTCTGGTTGGAAAACACAAAAAGAAAAAACATTAAAAGAATCGATAGAGTCTCAGTCAATCAACGCATCTCAAGATTTTCAGGAATCGCTCCTGACATTTCAGGGTGCGCTGTCACAGCACGGATTTGAATCAGACCTCTTCTACGATGTTACCGACTTCACAAAAAAAATAACAATAATTCCCTGCTCGGCAAAAACAAAAGAGGGAATTCCGGAACTGCTCTTGACTCTTTGCGGACTCTCGCAAAAATTCCTGAAAGAGCGGCTAACCCTTTCAAAAGATGCGAAAGGAGTAATCTTGGAGATTAAAAAAGAAAAATCAATGGAACATATAGAATCAATAATCTACGACGGAGAATTAGAATGCGGAGATGAAATAGCAATCGCAACTTTTAACGATATTATAATTTCAAAAGTCAGGGCAATAAGCGAGATCGGTCCGCTGACTTCAAGATACTATCCCTGCCAAAAAGTAACTGCGGCGACAGGAGCAAGAATACAACTAACAGAAAAAAAAGGAATCCTTCCCGGAATGCCATTCCAAAAACTAAGCAACAACTTAGAAAAAATAAAAGAAGATTTTAAAAAAGAAATTTCAGAAACAATAAACCTCGATAAAACAGGAATCGTGATAAAAGCCGACTCGTTGGGAAGCCTGGAAGCATTAATAACTCTCCTCAAACAAGAAAACATAAAAATTGTAAGGGCAGGAATTGGAAACATAAACAAAAGCGATTTAATAAGCTCTAAAGCAAACCTCGACATAAATCCTCTCGACGCAGTTATACTTGGATTCAACGTCGAAACAGAATTGGAAGAGCCGGAAAATAAAATAAAAATCTTCACAGACGAGGTTGTCTACAAGCTGATTGAAAACTTTTCAGGATGGAAAAGACAAAAACAAGAAGAGATAGAGAAAGAAAAGCTGATGGAGCTATCGATGATATGCAAACTGGAAATTCTACATCAGTACGTTTTTAGAAATCTAAACCCTGCAATCTTCGGCGTAAAAGTCCTCGCTGGGAAATTAAAGACAGGACTAAAATTAATCGACGAAGAGGGAAACGAAATAGGGAGAGTAAAATCAATCCAGCAGGACAAAGAATCAACAAAAGAATCTCCGGAAGGCAGAGAAGTTGCAATCTCAATCCCGGGGGTAAACTTTGAAAGAAGATTAAAAGACAAAAAATTCCTGTACGGTTTTCTAAGCGAAAAAGAAATCAAAAAATTCGAAAAAAACAAAGACCTTTTATCATCGAAAGAAATTTCGGCATTGAGAGAAATTCAGGAAATTCGGGAGAAAACTTAATTCCTACCGAGAAATGTGGAGTTTGAATTAAAGGCAATGCGTGGGAAAGTCGCTATTAAAAAGACTAAAAATAAAAGAGAAAGAATAATTTAAAATAAATGAAATCCTATACAAACAATGCCATTTCATTATCAAATTAAGTTTTTAGACAAATCTAAAGAGTCTCCGAATTCAGAGGAATTAAGAATTGTTAACAAGCAGACAGAGAGCCTAAAGTTTAATAGGGGAAATATTTTGGACTACATTATTGAAATTGAATTAATAATAAACATCTTAATTGAAAACGCCATGATACATAAAAAATCAAAGTTATGGAAAGTTTTTAGAGCTAATATTCTAAACAATAAGAGTGTAACATTTAAACACAAGATAGACCTTTTATGTGCTATAATAAAAGAAAAAAAGGAATTAGACGGAGTTAATCTAAGTGTTCTTGAAAAGTCCCTAAACTCTCTAAGAGAAGAAAGAAATAAATGGGCTCATGGTGTAATTCATTTTAAAGAGGAGAAGGAGAACAAAAAATTATATCTTGAACCCTATTTGAACTGGATAAATTCTAATGGAAAGGAAAATGAGATATGTGTAGGAGGTTCCTATTTTAGTAATTTGACTGATGAATTGGAGGCTAGTCGGAGAATTCTTGTCGAATTATTGAAAAAAAGAAAAATCTTATCTAAGAACTTTCCCCAAATATAGTCCACCAATTTAATCTTTCGGTTTTCTGAAGCTTCGTGAGAAGCGAAGATTAGAGAACTTCTTTCTCTTTATTTATTGGTGGACTATTAGGGAACCAACACCGAGAAACTTAGTTGGTTCACTATACCTAATCACAAATCTTAAAACTCGAAGCTTCGTAAGAACCGAGGGTCAAAG
>JACQLL010000006.1 GCA_016234025.1 Candidatus Pacearchaeota archaeon
TATCTTTGGTTCGCTTTAGTTTATGTATGGGAGTATATTGTTCATTTTTTCTTTTTTTAGTTTTTTTCTCATATAGATGTAGAAGATTATTAAAATTATAAATATTAAAATTATCCAAAATACAAAAGTGTAGTCTGTTCTTTCTTCTAAGGTGTATGAGATGGATAGAAATTTCTCTGTCGGATTGATTAGAGAAATCTTTTTTTCTTGTGTGTCGAGGATAGCCTCTTCGTTGTTTATCGAGGTTATTGTTTTCAAGTTTGCGGGCAGATTAACGTCGAGAAGGATGTTGTCGTAGTTTTCTAAGTTCAATGTGAATGTCCAAACTTTTCCTTCTTTCGTTGTCAGGGCAGAGGTTCTTCCGGTTAATTTTTCGTTGCTGTACGAAAGACCTTCGATATTTAGAGGAGTATCTGTTTCGATGTC
The DNA here is from genome assembly GCA_016234025.1 of Candidatus Pacearchaeota archaeon. Classification (GTDB taxonomy): domain Archaea; phylum Nanobdellota; class Nanobdellia; order Pacearchaeales; family GW2011-AR1; genus UBA73. The sequence goes on from JACQLL010000006.1 coordinate 427, forward strand.
GAATCGGCTTTCTCCGTTTTCATATAACATTATATCTCCGGATAAGTAAGACGCGCTTGCGAACTGCAAGATAAATACAAAAGTAAGGATTGTGAGAAATTCCTTTTTCATACCTCTTTAAAATTAAACATCTTTATAAATATGGTTTTTTTAAGAGTTTTATGTTTGGAAAGTTAAGAGAGAAATTTTCTAATTGGCTGAAGAGAAGTAAAGAGAAAGATGAAGAGAAGAAAACAGATGTTAAAAAGGAGAGGGGGAAGGCGATAGCCGAGGAGAAAACGAAGAAGCCGAAAAAAAAATCAGAGGAAGTTAAGAGAAAAGTTGCAGAAAGGGTTGGGGAATTAGAAGAAGTTGAAGAGAAAGCAGAGAAGAAGATTGAAGAAAGTTTTGAGACTCCGGCTAAAGAGTTGAAGGAGGAGCTTGACGACGGGAAGGAGGGATTTTTTTCGAGATTGAGGAAAAAACTTTCTTCTTCTGTTTTGACGCAAGAACAGTTTGGCGAGATTTTTGAGGAGTTAGAGATTGTTCTGTTAGAGAATAATGTTGCTTTGGAGGTGGTGGATAAAATTAAAGAATCGTTGTCAAGAGATTTGGTTGGTGTTTCTGTCAAGAAGAGAGAGACAGAGAAATTAATTCTCGATAGTTTGAGGAAGAGCATTTTGGAGATTTTGTTTGAGCCGAAGGATTTTGTCAGAGAGATTGAAAAGTCGCTCGAGCCGTATGTTGTTTTATTTTTCGGAATCAACGGGGCCGGAAAGACGACGAGCATTGCGAAGTTTGCGCATTATTTGAAGAAGAAAGGAATTAGTTGTGTTCTTGCGGCAGGCGATACTTTTCGTGCGGCTTCGATTGAGCAGATTGAGACGCATGCGAAGAAACTTGGAGTGCCGATTATTAAGCATCAGTATAACTCTGATCCTGCGGCTGTGGGTTACGACGCCATTGAGTATGCGAAGAGGCATAAGATTAAAGTTGTTTTGATTGATACTGCGGGAAGGATGTATACGAAGAAGGATTTGATGAGGGAGATGGAAAAGATTGTGAGAGTGGTGAAACCGAAGCTGAAGGTTTTCGTCGGGGAATCGATTTCTGGAAACGACGTCGTTGAACAGGCGAAGTTGTTCAACGAGAGTGTTGGGATTGACGGGATAATTTTAAGCAAGGCAGATGTTGATGAGAAAGCCGGAGCGATTTTGTCGGTGGGGCAAGTCAGCGGGAAGCCGATTTTGTTTTTGGGTGTTGGGCAGGAATATGAAGATTTGAAGGAATTTAAGAAGAAGGATGTGCTGAAGGGATTGGGACTTTCCTAATCGACTTATTTTCTTGAGCTTGGTTCGGGCGAGGGCCTTTCGATTTTTTGAATTTTGGAGATTAATCAGGATTTTTTTATTGCAACAGACTTATTAGCTTGATTATTTCTTGTTTACTGAATGAAGATACTTTATGGAGTTTGTGGCGAGGGATTCGGACACAGCTCGAGAGCAAAGAGCATAATCTCTTTTTTGGAAAGAGAAGGACACGAAATCTTAGTTGTGACTTACGGTCAAGCTTATTCTATACTAAAAAATTTTAACATTTTGAAAGTGAACGGAATTTCTTTGTTTTTTGAAAGAGGAAGATTATCTTGGGAGAAAACGGTTAAGAATAATTTAACTAAACTGAACAAGAATAAGTGGCGGCTAATTAAGAAAAAGATTGATGATTTCGAACCAGAAATTTGCATTTCAGACATGGAGCCGGTTGTGCCGATTGTTTCATTTTTTTATAAATTACCTTTGATAAGTATTGATAATCAACACAGATTAACACATTTGAAAATAAATGTTCAGCAGAAATACAAAAAGGATTTTTATCTTGCCAAACTCGCTGTGCAAAGATGCGTTGCTCGAGCTGACTATTATATAATTTTGTCTTTTGTTAAACAAAAATCTAAAGATAAAAGGGCCCGTATATTAAGCCCAATTTTACGAGAGGAGATTGTTAAATTAAAACCTTCAAAGAAGAATTTTGTCTTGGTTTATCTGACGAAGAAGAATAAGAAGATGTTAGAGGTTTTAAGAAAGATAGAGGAGAGTTTTGTTGTTTATGGATATGACAAAAAGTTGGTTAAAGGAAACTTGAGATTTAAGAAAACTGGCGAGAAATTTATGAAAGATCTTGCTGAAGCCAAAGCAGTAATCGCAACCGCAGGATTTACTTTGATTTCTGAATCGATGTACTTGAAAAAGCCGTATTTTGCAATTCCATTGAGAGGACAATTTGAGCAAACTTTAAACGCCTTACAATTGAAAGAGTTTGGAATCGGGGATTTTTCTGAAAATCCGACTCGCGAGGAGATTGAATACTTCTTGGGAAATTTGGGAAGATGTGAGAACAAATTGAAAACTATGAAGATGAATCCGAACGAGGTTTTCAGTGTTTTGAAAAAAGTTTTGAGAAAGTTTAGTAATTAACCACAACTTTATTAACCTATTTTGAACTTGATTCTGTATGTTAGAAAAACTGTCAAGTGCTTTGAAGAAAACAACGGACAAGATAGCGAATGCCGTTTTTCTTGACAAGAATTTAGTGGATAGTGTCGTGAAGGATTTACAGAGGGCGTTGATTGAGGCGGACGTGAACGTGCCTCTTGTTTTTGAGATTACGAATAAAATTAAGAAGGAGGCGTTTGACGAAAGGATTAAGGGGATTGAGAAGAAAGAGCATATTGTTAAACTGCTTCACGACGAACTTGTTAGGATTATTGGGAAGAGAAAGGAGATTGTTTTGGGAAAGAAGAATGTTTTTCTTTTTGTCGGATTATACGGTTCTGGAAAGACGACGACTATTGGAAAAATTGCGTCTTATTATTCGAAGAGGGGAAAGAGAGTTTGCGCCGTTGGTTTGGATGTGCACAGAGCTGCGGCGTCTGAACAACTGAAACAGGTTTGTGACAAGGCGGGAGTGAAATGTTTTATTGAAAAAGGCGAGAAGAACCCTTTGAAAATCTGGAAGAAACATAAAAAGGAAATTGAGGAGAGTGATATAGTGTTTGTCGATAGCTCTGGGAGAGATGCGCTTGATAAAGAATTGGTTAGAGAGATAAGTTTGATTGTCAAAGAAGTTAAGCCGACGGAGAGTTTTTTGGTTATTGCCGCCGACATCGGACAGACGGCAAAGAAACAGGCAGAGATGTTTAGGGATGTGGCTAATGTTTCCGGCGTTGTGATTACGAGAATGGATTCGAGCGCCAAGGCAGGAGGAGCCTTGACTGCATGCGCAGAGGTCGGAGTGGGTGTTGCGTTTATCGGGACTGGCGAAAAAATTGGCGATTTGGAAACTTTTGAGCCAGAGGGATTTTTGAGCAGATTGTTGGGGATGGGAGACTTGAAGGCTTTGATGGAGAAGATTCATTCTGTCGTCGATAAAAAAGAAATTGAGAAGCAACAGAAAAAGTTAGAAGAGGGAAAATTCACATTGAGGGATTTGCAAAGTCAGTTAGATTCGATGGGTGAGCTTGGAAGCATGGATAAAATTCTCGGGATGATTCCAGGTTTGGGAAATGTGAAAGATAAAATTGGGGATGGAGTTTTAGAAACCCAGCAGGAGAAAGTTAAGAGATGGAAACATTGCATTAATTCAATGACACCGGAAGAAATTGAGAATCCGGAGATTTTGGAGAAGCAGACTTCCCGCATACAAAGAATTGCCCACGGTTCTGGATGTTCAACTTCTGATGTTAGAATGTTAATCAAGCAATGGAAGATGCTGAACGAAATGATTAAGGAACAGAATAGTTTAACAGAAGGAAAAATGGATCAGAAGACGATGATGAAGCTGGCGAGAAAGTTCGGGAAGAAGATTAGGATTTAGAAGATGGAAAATGAAACAAAAATAATTGATGAGTTTGATAAACTGCAAAAAGAGAAGCAGAACATCGAGGGTAGAATCGAAGAGGTAAGGAAAATTATTATTGAACTTGCCAAAGAAACTGGCAAGGAGGCGATTTTTGGGGCAGATAAATTTTGTTCTGTAAAAGAATTTGAGAAAGTTGTTTATCCTGAGAATAAGGATGAGTTAATTAAGATGATTCGAAAAAAAGGTTTGTACGACGCGCTGTCTTCGATTAATTATTTTAAACTTTCACCCAAGATTTTGAAGAGAGAAATTGATCAGGAAATAATTGATTTAACTAAAAGAGAAAAAGATTATAGAGTTTCGTTAAAAGATAAAAACGTATTGGCTGTTTCGTGATATGAAGAAAGAAATTATTCGAACGGATATTGATTGTATTTTACATAATGGTTAAACAAGACGGCGCTTTCGACATCTGTTAGGATATCAGAGAATTTTGTTCTTATTTCTATGACTAATTCTTGTAATTCTTTCTGGTTTTCTATTTCGTAGATTATTTCAAAGTTCCACTTACCGACTGTTTCGATGTAAAAAATAATGTTTGGATGGGCTTGGCAATAAGAGATTAGTTTACTTTTTTTATCTTTTGTCAAGTTATGCGTGGAGAGAAATAATTGATAGCTTTCAAAGCCAAATTCCTGGCAGTGGATTCTTGTGCTGTAACCTTGGATTATCTCTTTTTCTAAATTTTTGAGATGGGATTTAATTGTCAGTGGAGAATTTCTTAGCTTGTTTGAGATTTCGAGAACAGACAATCTTGGGTTTTGTGTTATTTCTTTTAAAATTTCAACATCTATTTTCTCAAGTTTCTCTGCTTCTATGTATTTACCAAATCTAGGAGTTATTTTTCTTCTTTCTTTTTGTTCTATTAAGTAATCTCTAGGAAATTGGATTAATTCTGCCCTGATTGCGATTGTTAAATCTTTTAGGAACTCGCTGTATTGTGTAGAAAGTTCTGTGAAGATGTCATTGAATTCTATTATGTTTCTTGCCATTATTGCAAAAGCAAGGTCGAATTTGCCGCCGAATTCGGCAATCCAATAAACATGGGTATTTTTTGTGAGTTCGTCGATAATTTCCTGTTTTTTTTCTTTTGTTACATTTTGGAATCGAGAGTAAATTGCGTAACCAGTGTAGCCAACCTTTCCGAAATTTATCAGAGTTATGTAGCCAGAAATTATTCTTTTCTTTTCTAACCTTTGTAAACGATAATGAACTCCTTCTTGGCTTAGTCCGATTTTCTTTCCCAAAGCAGAAGTTCCTAACCTCGCATTCAAATCTATTTCATACAACAATTTCTTGTCTTTTACGTCTAATTGCTTCATTTTAGATATATAGCGTATAATTTCTATATAAAACTATGCAATTTATTGAATAAATAATAATAGATTTTATATATAGGTTTATCTTAGCTGTATTAACTAAATAGTGATTAAAAATCACAAGGAAACGAATAAAATGAAAAAAGAAACAGATCAAAACGAGAACGGGAGAGTATTGATTCCTTCACTAGTCAAGCAAGGAGTGTATTCAAACGACCCGGATTATGGCAATCATTTTCAAAGAAGAATTGAAAATCCAATGGATACAGGTTTAAGAGAGATAGTAGAAACTGTTTATGCAGAACCTCCTCCAGAAGATGTTAGTAGTGGCTATGGGAGCAACACAACACAGGATTTTGCCATAAAGGTTATTGAAGATCTAGAGACAAACCTAGAAGCTATCAGAAAGAGGCAGGCTGTCCTGCGCGAATTCAAAAATAATCCTGAGTTGCGAAAGATTGCAAAAAGAGGATATTATGGACATATTTCTTGTAATAGCGAGCATTCTTTAAGTGATTATCAAGATGAATGTAGAGAACTAATCAGATACGCAACAGAGTTAAACAGAGTCTTACAAGAATCAGATACACCAACTCTTGAAGATTTTGCTACATCATTAAAAGAATATGAAGAAGGTTATCTGTCAAAACTAGAAAGAAGGTTGCAACAAACAGAGCGACCATTCAGATTTACTCTTAAAAATTTCAGAACAAGAAAACGCAATGAAGCAACAATTAAAACAGAAGATGGAACGATCTATACCACAAATAGAGGAACATACTCTGTAACAGAAGAATATCCTGTGCATCAGATAGTTGAAAGGATTAAGAAAAGAGTTTCTGGAAAAGGTATAAGCAAGGTATACAAGAAACAGTTCACAATAGAAAACCGTAGCGGACAGAATTTTGTTAACGTTAAAATTCCAGTTAAAAGATTACAAAAACTAAGAACTCTTTGGGAAACAGTAAAACGCGGAGAGTTTAAACCGGTTTACAGAGATGAAGTAGAAGAAAAAACCATTAACTTTGGTAGAAATTGCTATGGCGAGTATAGATGTAGATGGTCTCTAAAAGATAACTTGGTGGGACAAGCAATTTTGAGTGATGGTGTTGATGAAAAACGAAATTTTAAAGGGACTATACATGACATTCGTTATTTTGCGACATTGGCCGAAAAACTTCCACAACTTGCAAGAGAAGCAGGAGTTTCCTTAACAACTCCAAGAATAGCTTCTGTTGAAGAAAAGTTAACATCAGTACGAGATATGTACGATCCTCTTCTTGTTACGCAGGAACATAAAAAAATTGTACCAAATGATGTTAATATAAACCGAGATCGGAATGTTTTTGTTATCACTGGGCCAAATGGTGGAGGAAAAACTAGTTATGTCAACTCAATCGTAAACAATACAGCTTTAGCTCAAGCAGGATGGGATATATTTGCAGAAGAGGTCACTATTAGCCCTAAAGAGAAAGTGATAACACGAATAGTTAGGCAACCAAATCCCTCAGCTCAGCACTCAAGATACCAAAGAGAACTTGCCGAAACAATTCCTCTATTTGAAAAGGTAACTTCTGATTCTCTGGTTATTCTTGACGAGCCATATACCGGAACTAGTTATGAAGATGGGCTACATCAATTGTCTGGAGTTGTTGAACAATTACATAGAGCAGGAGCCACAACATTAGTTCCTACTCACTACCACGCGCTTGCTAAAGTAGCTGAAAGACTGCTTTATGCAGATAATCTTCGTGTGGTAGCCGAAGACAGAGATGGTAAACTCCATTACACTTTTAAAGTGGAAAGTGGTAATTCAAATAATAGCGAAGGGAAATATGTTGCAAGAGAAATGGGGGCAGATCCTGACTCGCTTGCAAAAACTCTAGAAGAAAGAGCAAGAAAAGAAGAATTAGTATTGAGATAAAAATGAATCGTAAAATCATCCAACAAGGAGCAGAATCTGTTTAAGACATTTAGATTTTACAAAACAGACTAAAAACAATTGTTTTTTTAAAAAAACGAAAGTTTTTTATAGATAACAATAGTTTTAATGGCATGCAAGAATTATTATTGTTAAAAATTGCAAGGCTTTTTATAGAGGAACCCTACAAGGAGTTTTATCTGCGCGAAATTGCAAAAAGATTGAAAATTAGCGTGTTTGCGGCTAAGCAATATGCGGATTTTTTGGTGAAAGAAGGGATGCTAAAAGAAGAGAGAAGGGCGAATTTAAGGTATTTGAGTTTTAACAGCCAAAGCCTCACTGCAAGGTATTTAAAAATTTCTTTTAGTATTAAAAAGATTGAAGACTCTGGGCTAATTGATTTTCTTAAAGAGAAAGTTACAAATTTAACATCAGTCATACTTTTCGGAAGCATTGCAAGAGGAGAAGATGATAAAAATAGTGACCTTGATTTGGTTATTATCGGAAAAAGCGAGAAGATAGATTTTTCTAAGTTCAACATAAAAATAAATAGAGAAATAAATGCTCATTTTTTTGATTGGAGAAAATGGAATGAGCAATTTAAGAATAACAAAGCTTTTTATCTGGACGTTATAACTCAAGGCATAGCTCTTTATGGAGAGAAACCAACAGTTTATGGAAATAAAAACAATTGAAGACTGCTTGAAGTTTCGGCTTTTGAGGAGGATTTCACCAGACAAACATAAAAGTGTAAAATCACTTGAGATGGCTCAAATTAATCTAAAGGATGCGAATGTCGAACTGAAATATTCTCTCTATAAATCTGCTATCATGAGCTCGTATATGGCGATGTTTCATGCTGCAAGAGCTATTTTGTATAGGGACGGAATACAGGAAAAGAACCATTACGCGGTTTATATTTATCTGAAAGAAAAATATTTGAATAAAATTCCATTGCCCATTTTGAATCTTTTGAATATCCATCGAATTGAAAGACACGAGGCAGTTTATGGATTAGATTTTATACCTCAAAAAGAGGACGCGTTACTTGCAGTTAGAGATGCAAAAAGTTTTATTAGCGAAGCAGAAAAAGTTTTTTGGAAGGAAACATGAAACCACAAATTATCCAGCAGGGAGCAGAAGCGATATTAATTAAAAAAGAATTTAGTGCGGCGCAATTGCTCGCCGATAGTCGCCACGCTTCTTCGGCTCGGAATTCTCAGCGCTCGCTTACTCGCGACCACGCGCGAAGTAAATATTCAAAATACTCGTCGCGTAATTGCTCGGCGCCGCGGGCCATAGTTTTGAAAAGACGAGATGCAAAGGGTTATAGGATTAAGGAATTGGATGAGAAAATCAGGAAGTTAAGGACCAGGAGAGAGGCTCGCTTGCTTGAAAAAGCCGGAAAGATAATCTGTGTTCCTAGAGTTTTGAAAATCGACGAGAGAAATAAAGAGATAGACTTCGAGTTTATTTCAGGAGATAAATTAAGCGAGAGTTTGGACGAGATGGCGAACTGGAAAGAAGTTTGTTTTGCCGTCGGGGAGAATATTGCCAAGCTGCATGACGCAGAGATTATTCACGGAGATTTGACGACAAGTAATATGATTTGGAGTGAGAAAGAAAAGAGTCTTTATTTTATTGATTTTGGGCTTGGCTTTGGAAACGGGAGAATCGAAGATAAGGCGGTTGATTTGTATTTATTGAAGGGGGCTTTGGAAGCGAAACATTTTGGACACTGGAAGGAATTTTTTGAGAGCGTTTTAGAGGGATATAAGAAAACTTCGAAACCTTGGAAGGAAGTTTTGAAGAGGTTAGAGAAAGTTGAGAAAAGAGGGAGATACAAGAGGCAATATTAGTCTGTTCCGGATATTAAGTTTTCGAGATGGTTTTTTCTTTAGTTATAGTGAACCAACTAAGTTCAATGCAGAACTAAAGTTCCGCAAGTCCTCGCTCTTCACAGAGCTTCGGATCTCGGTGTTGGTTCCCTAACACCAAGAATTCTGAAAGTTGAATTCTTGGATGCGCTCAAGAACCCGAAA
>JACQLL010000063.1 GCA_016234025.1 Candidatus Pacearchaeota archaeon
CCAATTTGCGACCGAGAAATTAAATTGGTTCACTATAGTCAATCCTAAAAACCCAAGGAATAGTTTTATTAATTGCTTTCTCAATTTATAAATATGAAAGAAATAGTTGTCAAGGAAATAGAAAAATATAGCCCTCTGTCAAAAAAAGAAATCTTTTCTTTAATTGAAATTCCTCCGAAAGAATTAGGCGATTACGCTTTCCCATGTTTTATTCTTTCAAAAAAATTTAAACAATCTCCGAATGAAATAGCAAAGAACATTGCCGGCAAAATAAATTCTTCACTCTTTGAAAAAATAGAAGCAAAAGGACCTTACTTGAATTTTTTTATCGACAAGAGAAAGCTTGCAGAGACACTCGTTAAAAAAATTCTGGACGAAAAAGATAGGTACGGATCTTCCAACAAAAAAGAAAAGATCGTTATCGAATCTCCGGGTCCAAACACAAACAAGCCGTTGCACCTCGGGCATGTAAGGAACATCGTCCTTGCGCAATCAATCCAGAAAATATTTGAGTTCAACAAGGCAGACGTAAAAATGACGGATATAATCAACGATCGTGGAATACATATTTGCAAATCAATGGTCGCCTACAAAAAGTTCGGCGAAGGCAAAACGCCAGAGTCAGAAAAAAAGAAATCAGACCATTTTGTTGGAGATTTTTACGTCAAATTCTCAGAGCACGAAAAAGAACTGGAGTCAGAAGTAAAAGAGTGTCTGCTCAAATGGGAAAATGGAGACAGACGAACCATTACATTATGGAAAAAAATGCACAAATGGGCAGTCGATGGTTTTAAGGAAACTTACAAGAAGTTCGATTTAAAAATAGACAAAACTTACAGAGAGTCTGCGCATTATGCCGGAGGAAAAGAGATTATCGAGGCACAGAGAAAAAAAGGAGCAGTCCGTGTAAAGGAAGACGGCGCGCTCTATGCAAATCTTGAAAAGAAAAATCTTGGAGAAAAAATCTTGATAAGAGCCGACGGCACCTCAATTTATATCACGCAGGATTTAAATCTCGCAGTCCTGAGAAAAAAAGAGCTAAACTTCGACCGGATGTTTTACGTCGTGGCCAATGAGCAGGATTACCACTTCAGGGTCCTTTTCGCCCTGTTGGAATTATTCGGATATAGCTGGGCAAAAAAACTAACGCATCTTAATTATGGTTTGGTTCATCTCGAAACGGGAAAAATGAAATCGCGGGAAGGAATAGTTGTAGATGCGGATGATATTCTTGAAAATCTGAAAACCTCTTCAAAAGAAGAACTTGAAAAAAGATACAAACTTTCCGGTCGCGAATTAGAAAAAAGATCGAAAGCGATTAGCATGGCAGCTTTGAGATATTACCTTCTAAAAGTCGAAAGAAACAAAGATTTGGTTTTCAAACCAAAAGAATCAATTTCATTCGACGGCAACACAGGCCCATATCTTCTTTACACTTATGCTCGTGCAAAAAGCATTTTAAGAAAGGCAAAATACAAAAAGCAAAAAATTCTAAAGGTTGAAGAAGTCTCAGAAAAGGAAAAATCTCTGATTATACATCTTCACAAATTCCCGGACACCGTCGCGAAAGCATACAATGATCTCACTCCAAATATTATTGCCAACTATGCATACGATCTCGCAAAAAAGTTCAACGAATTTTATCACGCAGAGCAGGTAATCGGCTCTCAAAATGAAAAATTCCGTCTGGCAATCGTTGCGGCATTTTCGCAGACCCTAAAGAATTCTTTATATCTCCTAGACATAGATACAATAGAAAAAATGTAGCAAGGTTTAAAAATATGCAATTTTTTAACAAGTAATGTCAATGATGTTGAACGCTCTAATAGTGGACAGCTTGTTCTTATTCCTAATTTTAATTTTTTTGATGCTGTTTTCCCGTCGTAATGGCAGTTATAGCAAAAAAGTCGAGGCAGACCTTCGCAAAATAAAAAAACAGATAAATGGAGAAACTTCTTTTAGCGAAGACGAATCAATTATCTAATCTTCGTTAAATCTTACTTCTTTAAAACTAATCTCTTCGCTGTTTAATTTATCAATTAAATCTTTTATTTGCTTCTGATGTTTCGAAAGTTTCGATTTTCCGTCTTTAATTTCGACCAAATGAATTCCCCTTATATCTCTTTCGTCCAACCCCTCAAACACGAGATAATCAATCGGATCGCCGATAAACTTACACTCGCTTGGCTTGAACGGAAATTCAGGAAGATACGGCGCAAACGCCTCGGCAACCTTTCCTTTGATTCCGACCCTTTGCTTTTCCGCAATCTCTCTCCGCAAACGCGACAAATTTTCCTGCCATTCAATCTCTCTCCTGTAAACTCCCCGTCTCACTCCAAGACGATAAAGAAAATAGCTAAGAAATATCAATAAGACAATAATCGCCACCAATACAAAGTTAAGCCCTGACATCATTAACTTAAACAATTCAAGTATAAAAGTTCTACCAAAACTTTTTAAACAAACTTTCATACAATCCATAATGAAAAAGAGTTACTTATTAGCTGCACTAACTTCGTTGGGAGTTTACTCTTCTGCAAAGGCAGACACAATTAAAATAAATGAATTTGTTGTCGACCCACAGCAAGACCACAACAGCGACGGTTCGATAACTCCTTCCGACGAATTCTTTGAACTATACAACAACTCAAACAAAACAATCAATCTTAACAACTAGCGTCTGGACATGATAGACACAACGCCTGCTTCAGCAACTCTTGAAGGTTTGATCAGCCCAAACGATTGGTTCCTCATTCAAAACCCTGCCGGAATGCAAAACAACGACGGCAGAATAGAACTTTACAATGAATCGGGAGATTTAACCGACGCGATAAGTTATGGTAACTGGAACGACGGAGACAAGACAGACAACGCCCCCGATGGAGATTCAACAGGTCTGTCAGATGAATCTTTGTCAAGATATCCCGACGGAGCGGACAATATAATAAAAACGTTGGCCACTCCTGGAAGAGCAAACGTTCCCGAACCTGCAACATTCGGTTTAGTCTCATTATCGGCTCTCGCTTTAAGACGACGAAAGCACTAATCTTCCTGCTCTATTCTCGGAGCAAGAACAAAGGACAAAACAACATCTCCTGTATGAAAATCCATTCTCATCGGATGATTGTCAGAAAAACTCAAGGTGGCTCTCGAAGAAATTTTAGAGCCCTTTATGAATTTTGACAGGTACTCCAGAGAAAATCGTGCGGTGCTGTTTCCCGAATGAATCTCTGCCTCATCAGAAGAGAATTCTGCTCTGGCTGAATTCAGCCCGCGCGCCTCGACGATAAATTTACTCGGCTCGGCAGAAAAAGTGCAGGCGTCGGAAACAATAGCGCAATCCTCAACAACTTCAACAAGCACATCGGAATTTAGATGTATCACAGAATTAAACTCCCACTGCGGAAGCGGTTTCTCCTCCGATTCTATTTCAATCAAAGCCAAAGAGAAATCTCTTTTTATCCTGTCATTTATTCCAAGGTGGAGCATATTCTCTTTCTTTTCCAAAGATAATGAACTTCCAGGACGGCATCTTCGTAGAACCGCTTTCAAACTCCCAAGATTAATACCTATCTCTTCTTCCCTGTCGAGCTCAAACTCCGAGAAAAGCGTCGCAGGCAACCTGAAATAAACCATCGCCACGTTCGCAGGGTCAACTGCAGTCAAGCTTATTCCCTCTTTATTTATCTTCATCCTCACTTCTGTAACGATTTCTGAAATTATCGAAACAATATCGGAGAAAATTTTCGGACTTTGCAATTCCAGTTTCATCTATCTGCTTGTTGTTTGCATATTTTAAGCTTTATTGTCTTAAAAAGATAGTTGTCCGACATAACAAATATATAGCCTTTGACTTTTAGTTCTGTATGGATAAGGCAGAAAAGAGAATAAGGACAATAACTAATCTTCATTACTCAAATCAGAATGTCCAAAAAGCTCTTTTAAATTTTGCAAAAGACAGAGAGGTAGTACCTAGATATTATGAACTCTTTGGAAAAAGACCAGACATCTTTCAGTATCTTTCAGACATTAACGGCGCCGTAAAAAGAGGAGCGACATCCTTCCACGCATCAGAAGAACTGTGGGAGGACCCATTGCAGCTAAACTCGGAGCTTTCATTCAAAGAACTAAACTCACTAAGAAGGGGATGGGACTTAGTAATCGACATCGACTCAAAATTTCTCGACTATTCAAAAATAGCCGCAATGTTAATTATACAATCACTCGAGTTCCACAGAATAAAAAATTACAAAATAAAATTTAGCGGCAGCAAGGGTTTTCATATAATCCTGCCGGACAGCGCATTTCCAAAAGAGTACGGCGGTGTTTCCACAAAAGAAATGTTTCCGGAATGGCCGAGAGCAATTTGCGAGTATCTTATCGAAAAAATCAGGCCGGCGTTCAACGAGAGAGTAAGCAGAGAAAAAGACATAGACAATCTTATAATCAGGACGGGAAAGAAAAAAGAGGACTTGCTCGAAACAATCTGTCCGCAGTGCGGAAAAGCGATGGAAAAGCAAAGAATGATACTAACAAAGTGCAAGCTTTGCGGAAATCAAACCAAGCTAAAAGAAATATTGGTATCAAGAAAAAGAATTTTAAGATGTATGCTCGACAATGCTCCGCTCGAAATAACCGACAAAGAAGATTTTTTCGAATGCAACAATTGCAAAATTTCCACTCTTAAAAAATTCGAAACAGACCACAAAGAGAAATTAGAGAAAGAAGGAAGAAAGTCATTGGACAATTATCGTTCAGACATTAAGGAAGGAATAAAAGAAAGCGAACGGGGAAATCTTGATTTGGTTCTCGTCGCTTCAAGACATTTATTCAGAATGCCTTACTCTTTGCACGAAAAAACCTCTTTGGTCAGCGTCGTTCTTGAGCCGGAGGAAATAGAGAAATTCAATCCAAGAAACGCGGAGCCGCTAAATGTTAAAGTAAAGGACTTCCTTCCCAAAGCAGAGCCGGACGAAGCAAGAAAACTGCTCGCAGAAGCGTTAGAATGGAAAAAGAACTTCGATAATTTAATGGAAAAGTCGGAGAGCAGACCCTATAAAACATATGAGAAAATAAACTTCAAAATCGAAGAGTCCTCTTTTCCCAATCCGATAAAAAAACTTCTCAAAGGTCTTGAAGACGGAAAAAAGAGAGGGCTATTTATTCTGATAACTTTCTTGCGCTGTTCGAATTATTCTCCGGAAGAGGTAATAGAAAAAGTCAGCGAATGGAACAAAAAAAATAATCCTCCTCTGAAAGAGGGCTATATAAGAAGCCAGCTTGACTGGCATTTCAAGCAGAAAAAACAAATTCTCCCTCCGAATTATTCAAACGACGGGTTCTATCGTGACCTCGCGCTGTTTTCCGAAAAACCAAAAGCGAAAAACCCCCTGGCCGAAGCAATCTACAATTCGAAAAGGGCTTGACAAGGTTTTTAAATATCTTATGCATTTAAGTAAGATGATAAAAAAGGTGTCTCTTATAATAATTATTTTATTTGCAATTGCTCTTCCTAACATCACAGCACAATCAGACGAGGACATAAACAAGGCATTCATCTGCCTCGATGCAAGAGTCGGTGAAACCTCTCTTTCTCTGGAAGAGGCAATATTTTCAGCTCTCGTAAAAGTCCCTGATGAAAAAGTAAATTCAAAGATAAATTCTGAAAAAAGTTCTTCAGAAGAATGCTGGCCAAAGTCGGGATGTAAAGTAAAAGACACCTCCCAGGTCCTCATAGCAAAACAGGCAATGGGAGAAGACACAACCGCAATTGCGCAATGGATTATCTCAAAGGCAGCGACGACAAAAGAGCTGACATGGTATCTGCAGATAACGACAGAAAACAACGCTCCGTCAGAATGCAGCGTTCTCTATGACGACTCAGAAAAAAAAATAAACGTCAACGATGAAATGAAAATCGAAGGCAATCCGGGCTCATGTCTCTCAATAACTCCTTCAGGTTACTGGCTAAAAATTTCAAACAACTGCGTCGAAAAAGAATACAGCATTTCCTGCGATGTAGGATTCAAGACAAATCTGCTCTATGAAAAAAGCACAGGAGGAACAATATTCGTTTCCTCTCAAACACATTCCGCGGCTTCAAAGGGTATAACGAAAGAAAAAATAACTGCCAAATGTTTCAGGGAAGGAAACAAATGCAATTATGAATCAAGCTTATGGGCAACAACAGCACTCTACTCCTCTCTCGAAGAAACTTCAGAATACGTTCCTTACTTGAGAGCTCTCGCAGCAGAGAACCAGAAATATTTCCCTGACGCTTTCATCAGGTTCATCATAGGAGCGACAAACAGCGAGGAGGAATACGGAAGAATAATTCAGTCGAGACAATTAAGAGGATTCTGGCAGGCTCCAGGCACGCCCTACAATAAGTTTTACGACACAAGTTTGGCAATGATTGCTTTAGGCGGTGCAGACGCACCGGAATTAACAGACATTACACTGCCCGCACTTTTCGACGAGCAGGGCGAGAACGGCTGTTGGAACAGCGGCAACATCAGAGACACAGCATTCATAATATATTCAGCCGGTTGGCAAAGAGCACAACCCCCTGATGAAGGCACATTTATATGTGGCAATGGAATAATAGAGCAAGGGGAAACATGCGACATCGGAGCAAACGCAATAAGCACACAAGATGATATATTAGGAGGAGCGACATGCGTATCTAAAGGTTATAATTCAGGAAATATTTCCTGCAGTCCTGGATGTTTGTCATTCAATGTAACAGCTTGCGTCGGAACTCCTCCCGGCGACGGAGAGGCACCGCCTGACATAGGCACAGGGGAAGTTTGCGCAGACATAAACGGAGAATGCAGAGCATCCTGCGAAACAGGGGAGGTCTCCACCGACGGAGTTTGTGATGTCGAAGGAGACACCTGTTGCGTTCCTGAAGGAAGTACCGACATCTACGACCCAAACACAATAACCGACTGCGAACTCGAAGGATTCTTCTGCTCACCAGATGTCTTGTCTTGTCTGGAGTCAGGTGGAGAAACTCTTCCTCAAGACATTTACTCCTGTTCAAGTTATGTTCAGGTATGTTGTACCATAGAAGTTCCTGAAAGTGATTCCTGCTTCGAAAGAGGCGGAGAAATCTGTCTCGCCGACGAGGTTTGTCCAACGCCGCCTCTTCAGGCATCAGACGGAGCATGTTGTCTTTCAGGATGCCAATTCACAGAAAGTTCAGACACCGATACAGATACGACCCCGACTACTCCTACCGAAGAGGGCGGGAGCTTACTTTGGCTATGGATAACTCTCCTGATAATTTTAATCATCTTGGTAGTCCTCGGAATAATCTTCAGAGACAAGATTCGTCTTTGGTGGTTTAAGTTCAGAGGAAAAGCAAAGACCTCAAAAGTCCAGCCAGGAGTTCCGCCTTCTGGCATAGCAAGAAGACCGCCTCCAAGCTTCGCTCAAAGACCGATGCCTCAACAAATGAGAAGGCCTATGCCCCAACAAATTCAAAGAACCGCCGGAAAACCAATGAACGAGAAAGATAAAGAGATGGAAGAAACTCTTAAAAAATTAAGAGAAATGTCTAAATGATTACTCCTTTTTCTTGTGCGGCTTTCCAAGCTTGTGATTTATTTCTTCAACGTTTAACAAAATTCTTTTTAAGTTCTTAGAGTTATTCCTCTCTGCAATGGAACTTAAAATCTTGCTGAAGATGACAACAAGAAAATAAATTATAAAAATAACAAGTAATATTTTCGCAATATCAACCATAACAAAAACTCTTTCCATTAATTTCGGAGGAAGCGCACCAATAAAACTCGACGCTATTTCAGTAGAATTTATGACATCGCTTAAAGATATGTTCTCTCCGACCATCTTATATCAAAGTTTATTTGGTTTATATTGTTATCGAGTGAAAAATTTTTTGACAGAACGAAAAGTTTAAAATAATAGACAAATTATTAATCAGATGAACAAAACTCTTCTTTTCATTTCTGTCTTTCTCATAATAGGCGTTTTCTTTTTTTCATATGCTCAAGGAACCGGCTTGACAGGCAAGGCGACTTTAAAAGATTTTTTTAATCTCTATAAAAAATCAAATTTAGAAATCGTTAAACCTCTAAACATTACCATAACAAATCCTCTGGACAATTCAAACGTAACAACGAAATACACCTACATCAAAGCCGTTTCTGACCGTGAAGCAACATGTAAATATTCTTACACAGGCAAAAGCAAGGATTTCAATGAACCACAAATATCAACTCGACCTCAACAAATGGAAACGACTGGCGGAACCTCGCATTCACAAATCATAGAAAACTTACAACACAATTTTCTTTACGAAGTTAAATTAAGTTGTCAAGCAGAGCCTGAAGACAAGATAACCTCCTCTTCAACAACCTCGACACAATTTCTCACGCAAACTTTACTTCCTGTAGAAAGCCGTGGCTTATTTAATCCTCTTTATGGCGGAGCAGAGATCGGAGAAAGATACGCAGGATACATAGGAGTTCTAACAAAATCCGAGCTCAGAAATTTACTCGCCGACATAAATTTTGAATATCTCAATGAATCAAGGATAATGTCTCCCGTCATCGAAACAGGAAACAGTTTAATCGAGAACAGCACAAGCAATGGCGACTTAGAATATCCAGCCGTTTTAATAGAGGTCGGAACAAATCCGAGAGATTACGTTTACAGATATCGAATGTATTTTAGTAGGAATATTAAATTTGAATTTATGAGAGGTAAAACCTTACAAATAGTCGGGGAGAACTACACGGTCAGCCAAAATTCCACTAACGAGATGTTCATCCTTGAAAGAGAAAACTCTGTACTAACCTTCTTAAACGACCAACCCGCAATTTTAAACAATAAAA
Source organism: Candidatus Pacearchaeota archaeon (assembly GCA_016234025.1). GTDB lineage: Archaea > Nanobdellota > Nanobdellia > Pacearchaeales > GW2011-AR1 > UBA73. The sequence continues at coordinate 8,862 of JACQLL010000063.1, forward strand.
CAATCAACGGAACAAAAGTCGGGTTTAAATTTGGAGGAGATGGCGGAATCAATACAATAAGTGTGAACTTCACAATGCAGGATCCAAATAAAGACTACATCGCGGTAGGAGAGTCATATGACGATCCATTCTTCAGAAATATCAGAATAGGTTTTGTTTCGTACAATGCAAGCCGCAACCAATATAATGAAATCTTCGGTTCAGAAATTTACGTCGGCTCTACAAAATAATCCATACTTTTTTAAATATCGTTTAACTAATCAATAAGTGGATAGAAAAACTATTCTTCTTATGTCCGGTATAATCATATTTATTAGTACAATAGGTTTTGTTTTGTCTGAAAATAATTTTAAAACTTTTCAAAAACAAAATATCGACGAGAACTACCTAGAAACTTTAAGAAAAGCGGCAAGCTTAGAATGTTTAAAGAATTCTCACTGTCTTGAAAATTATGAATGCTTAAGCAATAAATGTATAGAAAGTAATCAATTAACTTTCTGTCAGGACGTTAAACTTTCAATCCCAATAACTGATTTGAAAATCGGAAGTCCAATAAACGCGGATAAAAGAGTTCTCACCAGAACCGAATTACCTTATTTCTTGTCCGACGGAGAACTTGTGGAAATTATAGACAAAAAAGTAGTTGAATACTTATACTCTCCGGTGATTTTAGTCGGGGATAGCAAAATAAATCTGGAAAATCAGGATTATCTAATAAAGACCTCTTACAATTCAACTCATAACGAAACACTATACTCCTATAAAATGTTCTTCTCGAAAGGCATAGATTTTTCAAATAAAAATCTCCAAGGACAAATATTAAGGGTTTTAGGAGATGAATATGTCATCGGAGACGATTCAAAAAGCTCAAACATCTTCTTAATCTCCCATGAAAAGAAAATAGAATTACAAGACCAAAAAAACTTAATAGTCAATTCAGAGGTCATATCCGGAACTCATATAAATCTAAATAAAAACTCAAAAGGAGACATTTCAGAGTTTGAAATTATTTTTAACAACAGAGGAGAAGATAAAGAGATCATAAGGTACGGAGAAAAATATACGGCTCAGGCACTTGACAGGATAGAACTTCATTTTGATAACGCCAACTTTACAGAAATTCCAGATATTAGTATTGGAGGAAGATGCGAATGATAAATGCTATGCGCTTCAAACAAGTTTGAAGTTAAGAAAAGAGTTAAAAAGAGGAAACGAGAAGAAACAAAATGAGAAGAGAAATAAAATATCTGATAATTTGGATGTTTGTTTTAGCCATAGCTCTGTTTAGCTTGAGCTTAGTTTCCGCGCAAACCAATGAAACCAACTATACTATGGAAGTCGAGCCAGAAATCTAAAATGAACTAAACATATCAAATTCAGTAAGAGCAGTAATATTTGTAAATTCCGCGCCGAATGAAACCCTTTATGACATAAAATCAGTTATTCTCGCAAATCTATCAGAGTCAGAATTTGTTTTGAGAGTAAATTTAGATGATACAGATTGGTTTTCTGGAGAGTTAACAAAAGAAGGTTTAGATAAATTAAGGAACAACTTTCTTATCGTTAGAATTGCTAAAGATAGGACAGGCCAGACAGTTGGAAGCGAAACAAACTACACTGCAGAAGTCGATCCGGATGTATACGCGCAGCTGAATCATTCAAAATGGATACAGGTCATTGTAGAAGTGCATTCTAAAGAATTGATAAATGAAACTATCTCTTCTATCCCAGAAACAGAGTTTACATTTATACGTGAAATGATGTTTAGCAATGGCTTTGTGGGAGAGATAACTGCAGAAGGAATTAATATTTTGGCAAACAATTCTAACGTTACCAAGATTCTTTTTGACAGGGTTGTCCATACAACATTACAACAAAGCCTCCCACTGATAAATGCAACAGATGTTTGGGATTTGGGCTACACAGGAGAAGGACAAACGATTTGCGTTATCGATTCCGGAATCAATTACACTCATCCAGACTTAGGCTCCTGTGCATACACTAATAATATCAGCGATGGCTCATGTGCAAAAGTTATCGGGGGCTATGATTTTAGAAATGATGATGATCCTATAGATGATCAAGGACATGGAACTCACGTGGCTGGAATTGCAGCAGCGCAAGACGAGATAAGTCCAAATAACATTGAAGTCAAGTGAAAGTTTAAAAATAATAAATGGTTAGAATGAAAATGAGAAACAAAATAAAATATTTAATTGTCGGAACATTTGTTCTACTTCTGGCTCTGTTCAACTCGAGTTTAGTTTCTTCCCAGGAAGATACTAGCTCTATTTCTGGAACAGTGACGCCAGCAAAAGCTGGAATCAAAGTTAAAGCAATTCAAAACTTATCCATCATTGGCGAAGCTGTAACTGACGAAAAAGGAAAGTATATAATAAACGATCTCAAACAAGGAGATTATGGTTTATTATTTGTCAGAGATGGAATAGTTTATATCTATAATGACGAAATAAACTTATACTGGGAGAGAGAAGGGGTTAAGGAAAATATTTCTGTGACAGAAGACAAGACGTCTATTGTCGATATTAACTTAATGAATGAAGCTGAAGACTATTAAGATAGATTAGTTACAATATATTTCCAAAAAGGCAGCTCTAAAGAGGAAAAGGAAGAACTTATTAATTCCTACAATCTTGAAATTATCAAAATAATCTCAGCTACTACTTATAGGGTAGAAGTTTCAGAAGACAAAACCGCATTAGAGATGATTAAAATTTTTGAAAAGAACGCCCTAATAGAGAACTCTTATGCACTAAGAAGGGTCTTCGCTTCAGATGAGGAAGCAAAAAAAGAGACCAATGAGTTAGAAAAGAAAGAAATAAATCTATGGATTGTAATAGTTGCTCTTTTGTCTTTATTCATAATCGCTAAACTTTTAAGAATGAAGAAAAGTTGAATGAGAAAAAACAAGGAGAGGGTATGAACAAAATACTAACATTGTGTACATTAATGGCTCTGTCAATAATAGTATTTGCTAACCTCTGCATAGCGAGCCCTACCATCGATAACAAAATTGAATTAGTATTATAAAAACAAATAGAAGCTAAGGTTTTTATCAATTTCAAAACAGAAGATCTAATGAATAATAATTTAAAAGAGAGAAAGGTCGAAATTAAGAAAATACAGGAAAGTGGTATAAGTGATGTCTTAGATTCTGGATTCAGAATTAGGAACAGGTTTCAATTAATTCCTTCTGTCTCAGGATATATTGACAAAGAAAATCTTGAGGCTTTAAGAAATAGTTCAATTATAGAGAGCATTGAATTAGTAACCGAAGTTTATAGCTCACTAGATAAAAGCGCAGAGATTATAAATGCGACCCAAGTGATAGAAGATCTTAATTTTACCGGAGAAGGAGTAACGATTTGTGTTGTTGACTCAGGTGTTAACTACACACACCATGCTCTTGGAGGATGTTTTGGCGAAGGATGTAAAGTAAAGGAGGGACATGACTACGTTAATAATGATGGAGATCCTATGGATGATAACGGACATAGAACGCATGTAGCGGGAATAGCAGCAGCGCAAGACGAGACAAGTTCAAATAACATTGAAGTCAAGTGAAAGTTTAAAAATAATAAATGGTTAGAATGAAAATGAGAAACAA
>JACQLL010000064.1 GCA_016234025.1 Candidatus Pacearchaeota archaeon
CTCTTAGAGAAAAAATTTCTAGGATTAAGATTCCGGAGAATTTAAAAGAGTTTAAGAAAGATTTAATTGAATGTCATGGACTGATGTAAGAATTGTTTAGTGATTGTTTGAGTTTCCGAAATTATTCAGTTGACCAAGAAGGGCCAGTCATGTTTGCTGTGAACATCTCGAGGTCTGCCTCGTCGATATCTGCGTCAAAGTCAAAATCCATTTTTATTTTGTTTATTTCTTTTGCAGGTATTTGATCTCCTGTAAAGCTTCTTTGTAAATAGGAGAAGTCCTTTAAGTCAAGTCTTCCGTCACGGTTGCTGTCTCCTGCAGGGCCTCTTGCTCCTGCAACGCCGCCTTGACCGCCGTTAAACTGGGGTCCGATAGCAGGGGAATTCATAGCAGGGCGGAAGTATGCATCGAGCATAGGGTCTGCCTCAAAGTTTGTTTGTCCTATGCCTCTCGAGAAAAAACTTTCACCTGCTTGCATAGACCATTCTCCGTTTTCTTCAGGGATTGTTTCTAATTCTAAGAGAGGGTTTATCGGCCAGCCGCAGTATAGAATCTCTTGGAAGCTTGCTCCTGGCGAATTCTGGAAGATGTTTCCTGCAAAATTACCGAGAATTGTTACTTGTCCTTCCTCACAATCTCCTTCAAGACCATTTCCTCCTCTATATGCGGTGTTTACAATAAAAGGAGGGTCTCCTCCAAGCCCACTTATATTATCGAAAGTATTGTTAAGGGCATCAACATATCGTGTTTCTGCTGTTGTTGGAATATCCATCTTGTCAAAATTAAATCCTACGATTACAGAGCTTATAATATTTCCATCAAGCGTTACACTTGCTTGAGCGTTTCCTTCTGCATTATACTGATTTTCCCAAATTATGGCTTTTGAGAGACTATTTGTGAAGTTGTTTCCTTCCAATGTTATATTACTATAATTATCTTCTATTGCAACGCCTACGAAGGCATTTTGTATGTCTAAGTTTCTAAATGTTATGTTTGAAGCAGATTTTACTCTGAATACGGCTCCTCCTTGCGGGCCAAAACTTCCCTTCAATATTGCGTCTAAATTCGACTCCAGAATTATTGGCTGTGTTGGAGTTCCGCTTACATAAATCTTAAACTCAGCTCCTCCTTGTTGTAAAGGCAACTGATACGTCCCTGCGGCGAAATGTAATGTGTCTCCTGGCTGTGCGTCTGTTTGTCCGTCTTTTCCGAATGTTAGAGGGTCGTTGTCAAGAATAGCATTTATCTCTGTATAACTCCAAGTTGGATCGACGTTTATCACTTCTGCCATTACGCTATTTGGAAAATAAGAAGCTGCTGCAATAGCAGCTGCCCCTAATAAAGAACCTTTTTTGATGGTTGAATATAATCTTCTCTCGATGCCAGAGCTATTTCTACTTTTAGAAAATTCTCGCGCTTTCGCTATATAATTAGATATTCCCATTTAAAATTTAGCTCCTTTTAATATTTAAACTTTAGTAACTATCTTTTGATAGTGATAAAAAGAAAAAGAATAAAGAGCAATTTCCTGATGAGGTTTATTATGCCAAGGATTCTGGAGAAAACCTCTGACTTTAGTTTGAGGATGAATCCTTGGACACAAGAGATTGCAAACAATCTCTGTGCAGAGAAATATTTATTTCTCATGCATCCAAACCTCAAGCAATGCTCGCGGGCATTCTTAATGGCAGTCAAAGTCTGAAGACTTTGATGAGTCCAAAACAAACGCAAGGACTTTTTGATATAATTTTTCTTTCCCGCCCAATTGGACTCGCACTGAAACTGACTATATAAACTATATAGCACAACAAAGTTTATATAGTTTTGAATTTATTAAAAAGATATGGTGGAAGTTTTAGAAAGAATTGTTAGAGAAGGCGGTTCTGTAAGATTCTCAGAAAGGAAGGAGTATCTAGAGGAAAGAGAATACCCTGATGTTTCGACGGATATTGGTTACTCTACTTTTGCCGAGATGTATCTCGAGAAACCTATAGATGTACAAGCAGGATTAACATGTACCTCTTGTACATGGCGTGGCGTTTCAACCATAGATGATTGGTAAAAATTTTTCATCACTTTAATAAAATGGAGAAGAAAGTCTTAATTCTCGCTCACTCGGATGATTCTCACGCTTCTTCAGTACGCAATTATTTAAACCAGAGAGAAGTGGAAAATTTTACAGTTGTTACTGAAAATTTATTGAGAGATTATAAAATAAATTTCTCATCTTGGGATTTAATTTATACCCTTGGTGAGAAAGATAGAACTATAGAGCTAACTCCTTCTTGGAATATTTGGAATAGGAGAATTATGATTCCAGATAGAAACAAAGGTATGCCTAAAGATTTGCAAGAATTAGTGATTGACGAATGTGAGAAAACATGGGATGGTTTATTAATGGCTCACAAGGGAAAAGTAGTAAATCGTCCTCAAAATCATTTTTATGCAAATAGTAAATTAGATCAAATTAAATTTGCATTAGAAAGTGGAATGTATGCTCCAGATACAATAGTAACTAATGCCCCGAATAATCTAAGAGAATTTTATGAAAAACATGAAGGCAATATTTGTTTTAAGTTACAAAAAGGAGCTGTGATTAGAACTCCAGAAGGAAATAAAGTTGTATATACTAATAAGGTAACTGAAGAACAGATGAACAACGCATCCTTGGTTTCTGGTCATCCCTCATTATTTCAAGAGTATATTGATAAGGAATTTGAAATAAGAATAGTTGCAACAGATAAAACTGCAACTGGAATTGCAATACACTCTCAAGATTCAGAGATATCTAAAGTTGATTATAGAAGGTATGATTTAGAAAATGTCAAATATAACTCTATAGAACTTCCTAAAAATGTAAGGAATTTTTGCTCAAGTATGCTTGCACATTATGGGCTACATTTTGGAGCATTTGACTTCATTTATTCAAAAGAAGGCAAGTATTTCTTCTTAGAATTAAATCCTAATGGGCAATGGTTGTGGCTTGAAGAGCAATCAGGGTATAATTTAACTAAAGAAGTAGCAGATAATCTGATAGAATAAGATGGTTCAAGAAATAATATCAAAAATAAAGGGTAAAAAATTAGTTTTATTCGGAGAAATTCATGGAACAAAAGAGATTCCAGAATTGCTTTTAAATTTATTTAGCGACTTAGCCAAGAATGAATGTTTCACTTTAGGATTAGAAATATCTAATGAATTTCAAAATGTAGAACTTGACAAAATTATTTCATCGTCTAAGAAAACTGGCACAAGTGGGTTGATTAACAAAGATTACATAAATTTAATTAAAAAAATGCCCAAAAATGTAAAGGTATTTTTTATTGCTCCAAGCGAAATAAAGAATCAAGAAGAAATGGAAAAAGGAATTTCAGATAATATTTTGAAATTAGTTGATGACAAAAGAACATTTGTAGTTCTTGGGAATATTCACGCTTCTAAAAATAGAATAACAATAGGAAATTTTGATATTGCTCCTGCCGGATTTTTAATTTACCAAAGACTAAAGGGCGAAATGTATTCTATCCTCTTAAAACCAAAAAGTGGAGAATTTTTTAATAACGGAATAAAGCAGGTAACACCCAATGAAAACGACTCTTTTGATAAAAATTTTGATTATATCTATGAAATAGATAATGTTTCTCCTTGCTCTTTTTAAAAATCGTGCACGCGTCAGATTGATTTGCCCGCCCTGAAAAGTGATTTTAACTCAAAATTACTTCATAATTTTACCACATCGCATTTTCAAAATCAAAGATTTTTTCAGGAGACATAACAGGCATTAAACGACTCAAGTCCTGCAGACTTTAGACCCCAATTTTTCAGTTATTTACAATAGAAAGTTTGCCGAAAAACTGCGTTTAATGTCATACGGAATGTTCTTTATCAATCTCCTTTGGGAATTTATCTCGATGGTAAGGTAACGGGAGGAATTCACGATTCTTCATTCCAAAATATAGAGAGATAGCTCCTGAAAAAATAGTTGCTTTAAATGAAGAATCGATAGTTATTGTAAGAGATGACGCTATAAGGCAACTAAAGAGAACTTTGCAAAAATCAAAGTTCTCTAATAAGAAGTTTGAAAATTCTCTCGTAAATTTGGAATTATTCAAACTTCTCTAAAAGAAATCACTCGAGAAGACACGGAGCAAGTCAGGCAATCTCTTAGGAATACAATTGACTTTACCTCGGGGTTGTTGGGGATTAGTAAGCATTAAGAAAGTTTTTTAACTGATGTTTTAATTGTATTATATGGAAGATAAAGAAAAGCAAAAAATCGAGGATTTGATTGAGCTGCTTGGAAATATAAAAGGACGAAACACTGAGTTGGTGACTGTGCTTATTCCTGCCGGTTATAATATTAATGCGGTTACGAGACAACTTGAGGGCGAGAAATCGACTGCCTCGAACATAAAATCCAAACAAACGAAGAAGTCAGTCACAGACGCGCTTGAGATGATAATTAGAGAAATAAAGAATTTGAAGACGACTCCACCGAACGGCTTGGCGATTTTTTGCGGAAATATTTCAAGAAAAGAAGGAGAACAGGACATTCAACTCTGGATTGAAGAGCCGCCAAAACCTTTGAACGTTAGACTTTATCGCTGTGACCAAAGATTTATTTTAGAGCCGTTGAAAGAGATGATTGGCGTCGAGGAGGTTTATGGTTTGTTAGTCATAGACAGGCAACAGGCGACAATCGGACTCCTCGAGGGAAGAGCGATTAAAATGCTACAGAAATTAACATCAGGCGTGCCTGGCAAAATTCGGGCAGGAGGTCAGTCCTCTCAAAGATTCCACAGGATCACAGAAGGTTTAGCCAAAGAGTTTTTTAGAAGAGTAGCCGAAGAAATGAAAAAAATATTTTTCGATATGGACAAGCTAAAGGGCATTCTCGTCGGAGGACCTATACCGACGAAAGAAGAGTTTCTGGAAGAAGGAAACCTCGTTACAAAATTGAGAGAAAAAATTATTTCTGTCAAGGACATCGGCTACGTCGACGAGCACGGACTTGAGGTTCTCGTCGAAGAATCGCGTTCTGAAATAGAAAGTCAGGAATTAGTAAAAGAGAAAAAAATTCTTGAGAGATTCTTCGAAACGCTCGGTAAAAACAGGAAGATGACTGCCTACAAAATTGACGAGGTTAAAACGGCGTTGGGAAGAGGCGCTGTCGAGGTGCTTCTAATCTCAAAGGATTTCGACAGGGATGAAGCGAAAAATCTTGAGAGGATGGCAGAAAATATAAGCGCAGAAGTCGTTTTTATAAGCAAAGAACATCAGGACGGCGAGCAATTTTTTAATCTGACGAAAGGCGTCGGAGCGATATTGAGATTCGCTTTGGAGTAAAGAAAAAATTTAAATGCTCATAACATATAGTGAACCAACTATAACGAGAGACCAAAATATTTCTCCATTGTTTTTTGTTC
>JACQLL010000062.1 GCA_016234025.1 Candidatus Pacearchaeota archaeon
CTTTAGTGCGGAGTTAAAACCGAAGGTTTTGTGACTTTATATCTTTCTATGACCTTGATTTATTCTAAAATATTTTTAAGGAAGACATTATGCATGGGTGCTTGTGCAAAATGCATCTTTTGCTATAAATCCGCAGAAGACAAAATATATCCTGATGTCTAATCATAAAAATATTTATAAATAATCAATTAATGCATTCTCATGCGCAAACAAAAGTTATATTTATTAATCCTTCTAGTAGCTCTTCTTACAATTAATAGCATTTTTTTTATTTCTAAGTTAAAGAAACAAGAGAATTCGATACTAAGTGGACCTTATGCTCCTAAAATTAATCCAGCCGATTTTTCAACTCGAATTACAAACCCTTACTTTAACATGCCGACAGGAAAGAAAATGGTTTACGAATCTAAAACAGGAGAAGGCACAGAAAGAATAGAAGTCCTCATCCCTGGCTGGACTAAAGAGATTATGGGCGTTGAGACGCTTGTTTTTTGGGACAGGGTCTATTTTAATGGAGAGCTTGTCGAAGACACGAGGGATTATCTTGCGCAGGATAATCAAGGAAACGTCTGGTATTTTGGAGAAAACGTCGACAATTATGAAAATGGAATATTAGGGAATCACCACGGAGAGTGGATAGCAGGATTTGACGGAGCGCTTCCAGGTATTTGGATGAAAGCAAATCCTAAACCAGGAGACGAATACAGACAAGAATATTATAAAGGAGAAGCAGAAGATGTTGGCCGAGTCGATGAAATCGGAGTCAGTGTTACAACGCCATTGGGAACATTCGTCGACTGCGTTAAAATCTTCGAATGGACTCCTTTGGAGTCCACAACCGCATATAAGTATCATTGTTCAGAAATTGGAGGAACTGCTTTGGAGGAAGATAAAGAAAAAGTTGAATTAATAGAAGTAAATTTGAATGGAGCAGCGAATATAAATCTTCCTGACGCATACGCTGATGAAGGAGTCATCTCCACTCCGTAAATAAAAATTACTCAATCAAGACAACAGCGGCGAGAACAGTGGTCCACAAACCATCTTTGTTTCCCTCGGCAGATTGGCAGATATGACTCGTCTTTAAAATTTGTCCGCTCGCCTTGTAGACCTGCTCTCTCTCATCCCATGCCTTATCAGAATCGAATTCTATTCCTAAAGTGCTGGCAAGCATCGTCGCTGCGAGGTCCTCTGCGTAGTCCCCTGCTTTCTTGGCGTTTTCTCCGTGAGAGTGATGTTCAGATAAATAGCCGTAATTTGAAGAGTTCTTAGGCACAGCGATTCCTATGGAAGATGCGACGAGTCTATTCGGTTCGTTTGTTTCGGAGCGAGCCATGACACAAAAAGTAATCTCCCCGGGTTTTAAAAATTTTAACCCTTCTTCTTTTGTGATTATTTTGCATTCCGGAGGTAAAATACTCGAGACATAAACCAAATTGCATTTTTCTATGCCTGCATTTCTCAACGCCAGTTCAAAGGAAGCGAGTTTATCTTTATGAATACCTACTCCCTTGGTCAAAAACATTTTTGTTGGTACCAATGTGTATAAGATAAAAATTTATTGTTTTTAAGCTTTTCTAATCTTAGCAAAACTCTCTCCAACCAAAAGCGGAAACAAGATGGTAGCGTCGCCAAAAACTTTCACACTCTCTTCTTCTCCTTTTATTTTTCCCCACGAAACTGCTTCTTCAGGCATGGCTCCTGAATCAGAGCCGTCATATTCCGGCGTGGTGTTAATGTAAACGGCGTAGTCGGCTCCATTTCTTAACATGTTAGCGTTCAGAATCGCGTGCTTTACGACGCCTGCTCCCAAAATTATAACCCCTGATTTTTTCAGACCAATTGTCGTGTTGTTCAAATTAACAATGTCCTCGGCAATGTCAACAACAAAATCTTCGCGTTTAAATTTGAAAAAATAAATATTATCTCCTAAAGCCCCATCCTGAATCGCAGGACAAAAAATTCTGATTTTGTTTTTCCAAGCCCAATAGCAAATACTTTTCTCGTCGTTTATTTTTTTTCCAAGTCCCCAAATAATTTCCGAAGGTGTTACAACTTTATTCTCCCGGTAAATTTCTTCCAAAACTTTCTGGCAAAATTTTTCAAATTCGACGTATCTGTTGTTCGCGACAAAAATGTTTCCAATTCTGTTGATTCCTCTTCTCCTTAATTCCGAGCCATTTGCCCTGAAACTCCCGAGAAAAAAATCACCGAGACATTTCATTATGTCCTCTTCAATTCCACCACAAGTTGTTACAAGAACGTCGACCTTTTTTTGTTTTACTAAATATCGAATAACCTCTCTGTTCCCGGAACTTACCATATTAGAAGTATAGCCCAAAAAAATAAATGCACTCTCCTTAATCATCTTGTTTGTTATCTCGATTGCCCTCGAGAAATGTGACGCCTGAAATCCCGAAGAAGCAAAACTCTTGATTATCTCGTCGTAATTCACTCCTTTATCAAAATCATATCCTTCTATTTTCAAGCCGGAAACTTCTTCGCTTTTCCGCATAAGATTTTCCCGGGCTGCCTCCAACTTGTTAAAGTTGGATGGGACAGAAAACAAAGTTTTCTGTATTTTTTCATTTTCTGCGCGCTTAAGCGAGCGGAGCGAGCTTTCATAATCGCCGCCGTCATTGCCAACTGCGGACAATTTGCGCGCGGTTTTTTCGTTTTCTTTGTCTTTCATGATTAAAGAGAAAAAATAGAAGTTATAAAACTTTCGTAAAAATTAGTTACTTCCCGTCTACCATACATAGCCTCTAGCAAACCATCAAGTACAAAAACTTCCGGTTCTTATGCTTGTGGAACAAAAGCATAAGTGGGAAAACGTATAAATGAAAAGTGCGGGGTGACTTCATGAAATCCTTGTTTCATTAAAGCTTCGGCTGAGCAAGCACTAAATGCTACAACCTGATGCTTATACGTTTGTGATTTCCATTCATTAAAAATTCGTTCTTCATTATAATTTTGAAGAGTGTGGACTATTTTTCTTGCTTCTCTATCTTCTCTAACCCAATCCTCTCCGTCCATCGAAGTTATCGGAAATATCGAATAATGAGATTCTATAAAGGTTGGATAAGCCAAAAGAATAATTTTACCCTCTGAAAAATCAGGCTTATTTGAAGGGACACCTATTTCAAAAGAAAGTCTTTCTGCTAAATTTCTCAATATTCTATCGGTGTCAAAAGTTTCCATATTTTTATTATTAACAAGGGGTTTTTAAGTTTTGTTGTTATGAACTTTTTGTAATGGTGTTGTATTATTAGAGGCGTCAAGAACCACTTACTATAGCAACTGACTTAAATAACTCCCCAAATTGTCAGTTGCTACACCGAGAACCTTTTCTGCTTTGCGCAGGTTCTCGGGGCCGTCAAGAATGCAACTGTC
>JACQLL010000065.1 GCA_016234025.1 Candidatus Pacearchaeota archaeon
CTTGACGTAGTCCACCAATAAATCAAAAAGTCTTTGTGTTCACCACGGACTAAAGTCCGTGGTTTGCGTGAGACTTTTGGATGCTCAAGATGCTCATCCACGCACTGAAGTGCGTGGTTTTCGCAAAGCATCTTGACATAACTCCTTTAGTTAAAGCAAATGCTTATAAATAAACTGCAAGACAAGTTTTCATGAAATCAAAACTTGAATCAGAAACGAGAGAGAGAAAGCCGACTAGAAAACAGATTAGAGCTATGGCTCTGGTGGAAAATCTTGCTAGAGACCTGCATGTAGGATATAAAGATGAGTTAAGGTATTATTTTCTGGCAGGAATGACTTGTCAGGAAATTGCAGATGAATTAGAAATTGTTGATAGTGACCATCAAGAGCACGTAAAGACTGCAAAAGCAGCCGTTAGCTCTGCAATCAGAGGAAGTGATGGATATTTTGGAGTTGGCTACAAGTCTATTGTAAATAAAAGAGAAAGAAGCAGAACAAATAGAGAAACGCAAAAAGAAAAATTGAGAAGAAATAAATCGTTTAAACTAAAAAACTGTTTCGATATAACTAAATTGACTGAGGACGAAACACCGAGAATTCCGGAAAGATTGGAGCCAGAGAGAAGAGTTGAACAATCATTATTAGCAGAAAAACTTGAAGAGGTCATGCAGACGCTTTCTTACAGAGAAAGAGAAGTTTTAAAATTTAGATATGGACTTTTTGACTATGGAGAGTACACATATGACGAAATAAGTAAAATGTTTGCCATAACAAGAGAGAGAGAGTCAGACAAATCGAATTTCGTGCAATTGCAAAGCTATCTTTTTTACCAAGATCTGTTTTTCTGGAAGAATTTTTAGATAAACCTCCAAATTGGATTTTTCATAAATGGCACAACCAAAGTAGAATCAATTATGCAACACCAAATTATACAGGAGAAAGGTTTCAAATATTGCCTATGGTCGATTAATTATTATTTAGCTTATTTGTTAATTTTACTTACTCTATGGATAACTGCATCCTGGAACAAACGAAAAGATTTTCTCATTTCTTTTTGATAAACGTATGGTATTCCAAGCACGTCTTTACATTTTTTGCATTTCAAGTCTTGGATATTTTCTAATTTTTTTGCCTACCTTTTCCGCGTCTTCTTCAGTCAATTCGCTTTTCGCCAATATTTTGTCCATCAATTCCAATTTTCTTGCTCTGTCCCATAAAGCTTGCCTTGCTATTTCGCTCCATTTTATGTACAAGTGCTTTCTCATAGTTTATGCAGGTCCTTTGGAATTGCAAACGTCATGTTTGTCATGAGTAGATCTAGTAAGATTACTTATTTTCCATGAAAATACTCACTTTAAAGATTTCAAACAAAGATTTATATAACATAATTTTTTTGGTTCTCTATGGTAAAGAAAGAAACATTGACGCGCATCTTAACAAGTGAAAGACCAATAAGTAGAGGTTATAGTAAACTCTCTAAAGTTGAAGCGTTTAATCGTGCAAGAAAACAAAGGTGGGCTGAAGATTTTTTAGGCACGGATTTATTTATTGGCTCTGGAATGAATTTGCCAGGAATTAATCTTGAGAATGTTAATCTAGGTAGCGCTAATTTAAGGCAAACTAATTTTGAAGGAGCAAATCTGAAGGGAGTTATTTTTGATTACACACACGTCGATGGAGCTATTTTCAGAAATGCCGATTTAAGAGATTGTAGGCGTTTGTACAAAGTTGTTGCTAACGGAGCTGACTTTGAAAATGCAGATTTGAGGGGAGCATCATTCAGACCTTATCCAGAGGATAAAGATTATGACCGGATTATGAAAGGATTATTGCAGGATGCTAACTTTTCCGGAACAAAAATTACTGCAGAACAGAGAGAACAATTGATTAATTGGTTTCGTCTTTCTGAGCAAGATGTAGAATCACACTTTGTGGTCAAGCCTAGAGGAAGATACAGGCATCCATATGATTATTCCTACGAAAAAGGATTACAAGAACATGAAAAAGCTGAAAGAGAAGGAAGAATCTTCTCAGAACAATTTAACGGAAGCACATTAGAATATGCGCTTGTTCCTGTTCAAGGAAATGAAGATATTCGCGATCATGCTGGTTATGCTTTTGCTTTATGTAGGAGCTGTCCTGACTTAATGCAATTGCTAGGCAGCAACGAAGCCCGATACCGGGGGAAATGGCTTTATTTCGTTTTTGAAGATGTTCCAGAAGAATTTAGAGAATTTGCAGCAGTACATGAATTTGGTGAAAGAGCGGGAGGAAATCATAAAGAAGCAACGATTATAGAATATGAAAGAGCAAGGAGTCGAGGCACGCTTGATGAATATTTATCATGGCTTGTTGCAACGTATCCAACTAGATTAATCTACGATGCTTTACACTTTTCCAATGGAGGAGCAGAAAGATTACCAAACGAAGTTATTCAAGCTACTAGAAAAGTAATGCCAAGAAGTGCAAGTGCTTGGAAAAAAGAACAAGAAATATACCGGAGAGAAGGTCTTCCTTTTGATGTTTGGAAATTAGCTTGGAGAGGATTGACTAGTGAAGAGATCGTTCAGGGATTGCACAAAAAAGGTTATGACGCAGATGCAAACACTGTCGAATATTGGAGAGAGCAAATGGAAATTCCAGATCACAGAGCTATACAGAGACTAACTTATTTAGAACCACTTAGATAAATGCTCAGTCCCTCAACGCTGTCCTCTACCATTGTTGGCGATTCGTTTATTATTCTTATATTTTTATTTCTTGGTAAATTCTTCAGCAAATTTTCCCATTCTTTCCTTTCTGTTGTTTTATGATGTTTCTCGCCTTTTTCTCCGTAAACAATTCCGGAAAAATGACAATGCCAGTTTTCTTGAGGAAAGATTTTCTCTATCTTTTTGTAATCAACTTCTTTTTCTCTTGCGAGAATGTGCGCGAAGTCAATACAGAAAGAACAACCTGTTTCTTTGACCAAAGATGCGACTTCTCCGACGCTCCCAAAAACATTTACCTTTCCCATCGTCTCTGGAGATATTTCTATCTCCCACTTGTTTTTCTTTTTTGCATTCATAATCTCTTTCACGGCCTTGAGGATATTTTTATAACTTTGCTCTCTGCTAATTTTAGCGTAAAAACCGGGATGAAATACAACACACTTCGCTCCGAGAATTTCCCCTATCTCGCAGGCATCTAAAATTCTTTTTTTGCTCGCTTCCAACTTCTTTTCATCTTCGGCATTCAGATTAATAAAATAAGAGCCATGAATAGATAATTCTATGTTTAATTTTTTAGCCAATTCACCAATCAATTTCGCATCTTCTTTTTTTATATAATTTGAATAGGTAAAAGAAATCTCACACGCTTGTAATCCCTTCCGATGATAATCCTCCAGCGTAGCCTTGGCGGTCTTCACGGGACCTAAACCCGCAGGACCAAATTTTATTGTCATATACATTTCTAAACAATAAAATTAATAAACGTATGCAAAATAAAAGTTGAATGACTGAAATGAGAAAAATAAGTCCATCTGAATTAAGAAAGTTTCATGAAGAGAGAAGCAAGGGAGCTGTTTATTTTGTAAAAGCAAAGATTAAACATCCTCCTCTTTATTCTGGAATTATTACAGGACCCTCAATGTTTGTCGAAGAATTTCGGACAGAAATTCCTATATTTGCATTGAAAGACAACTTTTTGTCTGATATAAAAAGAGGAGACATTGGAAGTTTAATCGACGCTGAATTTGAAAATAGAAAAATACAATATCTAAAAATTAATTGGAGAAAGGCTATACAAATTTATTATTCAGGTCCTGTTCAGTTGTCTGAAAAAAGGTACGTCACTTTAGAAAGAATGTTTGACATTATTCAAGGAAAGTTAAAGAAATAAACCTGTCATGTAACAACAAGATTCAAGTTCTCGTCGATTTCTCCGAGGTTTTGAACGATGTAAGTATGAAGTTTTTTGATTATCATTGTTTGCAATTCTTCTTTTAACTTTCCGCTGCATCGTTCTAAGTCCCTTTCCGGATATGTCGCAAATCCTTCCGGGTAAATGCATTCCATACCATATCCCTTAAGATTTTCTATTTCTACTTCTCCTGTCTTCGGTTGTAAAAGCGTTACTTCTATCGCACAGCCGTTGTTCTTTTTTCCAAGAATTTCATATTTCCAAGTTGCCTCCGATTCATCCGCAACGTAAGTCGCCTTGCTGCATTTTCTCATTTCGTCCTGAAAACATTCAAAGCTCTCGCATTTTTCAGAATGAAAAAAACTAAATCTTATAGATAATGCGATGAAAATAACTCCTATCAGAATAAAGATGATAACTTTTTTATTTTTCATGTTTCTCTTTTTAATCAAAAAGCGTTGTTGTATTTAAAGTTTGCCGAATTGTTATGTCAAGATGCTTTGCGAAAACCACGCACTTCAGTGCGTGGATGAGCATCTTGAGCATCCAAAAGTCTCACACAAACCACGGACTTTAGTCCGTGGTGAACACAAAGACTTTTTGATTTTCAAGATTATCTTTATAGAGTTTAGTTTAACAAGATTTATAAACTACATCTTTATATTTCCCCAATGGATAGAAAGCATTTTGAGCCAAACAAAAGAAGTTCATTTACTTTAGAGTCAGGAAAATTAATAATCGCGGATCCTTTTCTTCTTGGATATCCTGAAGAAATAGAAGACAAAATCTGCGCAAAAATTAGGGATCAGAAAGACGGCGAATACGGGTCCGTTACTTATCTTTCAAGAGGAGTTATTTACTACTATCCTGAAGACAGCTCCTGGAATGTGTATAGGACTGAAAGAGGACTATCGATTGTAAATGACAATGAAGGTGAGGACCGCGTAATGAAGAAGATTTGCGAAAAAAATTTGCCGGAGAAAACAAAAAAGAAAGAATTAAGAGAAAAAGGTTTTTTGTTTGAAACTGACAGCAACGCATGCGTATTATTTATTGGAGATCAAAGAGTTTTTGGATTAGATGAGAGTGAATTCCAGTTTCAACGAGAATTGAGAAATTTAGATGAGTTGGCAAAACACGACAAATGGAGTGAAAGGTTCTACAATGATCAGAGAAGAAGCTTATTGCGCCACCATAGAGAATATGCTTTAGAGAGGCATCAACACCTCGCCGAAATAAAACCTGGAAAGTATTCTTGCAGGATCAGGCAAAACGGGATAGGAATTAATTTATTATAAATTCTAAACTGTGTCTCTCTTGCTCAATTTTTCGTTGGACTTGTTTCCATCAAAACCCTTATAAACCGACTTTTTCTCAAGAGGGAATGAAGAGAAGTTCAAGACGCTGGAAGAAAAAACGTCAGATGAGATGGAAATGGCAACGTAAAAGATTAAAGAAAGAAAAGCGAAAGCGGCGATTGCATAGAGAAAGAAGCAAGTGATTAGCGAAAGAACTTTTCTGTTGCCCTCTTGAATGCTTCATTATCTGTCAAGTTTTTATAAGAAGTTAAGAAATCCAAATACCTAGATGCTTCGTATGTTTCTCTTGGAGAATCATTGAAGTCTCTGGCATTAAACATATTATAAAACATTTCTTCTTCTCTCATCATGTCGCCTTCAGGCGGAAAAATTCGCTTAGGAGGACACATTAAGTCAATCCTTAAAATTTCAACAACTTGTCGTGCGAGATTTTCCGCCGCATCCTCTGAAAGAGAAAAAGATCTCATAGTGATAATCGAATCTAAAATCCCTCTTGATAAATTAATCTCGACAGAAGGTTTAAATACAAAGGCATCTAAATAATCCACAGATATTTCTTCATGATTAACCGGAGCGAATTCTATGTCCTGTTGCTTCAACCTCGACTCTAAATCGTCTAATTTAAATTTAGATTTTCCTGCTCCAGAGAAAACATGCAGTTTACCATAATTTGAATGTACTAACATATTCTTTATTTCTCTTTGCCATTCCATTGTCGAATTTCTCTGCGGTAATTTTTAAACCTATCGCATTAAAACCTGAAATCTTGTTAAAGATGAAGGTTAAAGATTTGGACACAAATCTTTTTAATAGTCGTTTCATATGGAAAACAATGAACCAGAGCAACATCTGGACAGAAAAATATCGTCCAAGCAAATTCGATGAGATGGTTGGGCAGCAGGAGGTGATTAAAAGAGTGCGGTCACTTGTTCAGGCGATGAATATTCCTCACCTAATGTTTGCCGGACCAGCCGGAACCGGTAAGTCAACAATGGCGTTAATCATAGTCAAAGAACTTTTCGGTGAGAGATGGAGGGAGAATTACCTTGAGCTGAATGCCTCTGA
>JACQLL010000069.1 GCA_016234025.1 Candidatus Pacearchaeota archaeon
GTTATTCAAAATTTTATATTATCAAGCTAAATCGTCTCGCTATATGTCACTGGCGGGGTTTAGCGAATTTATCTCTAAAGGCACCAGCGGTCCAAGAATACTTGGGTCGTCCAATGTTTGAGAGGAGGCCAAAGATAATAGGTTAGTCAAATCGAGTTCAGGGGATTCGATTTGGTAATTTATTATTTTTGGCTTTTTATTTTTCATATAAATTACCAGCACCCTTGATGCTGGTTTTTTATTCAGAAGAGTGTTGGCCCTTCAAATCGGTTATTTGGTGGGTGGGTTGCCAACACGCCCATCCGCTAAATGACCGATTTTGTTTATGTCAGTAAGTAGAATAACAATTGAAGAATTTCGAGAGGTCATATGCGAAGAATTTGGCGAAGATTTAACTTACGAACAAGCAGAAAAAATTTTAACAAATTGTGTTGGATATTTTGGCCTTCTTGCCAAATTAAGACACCACAATAAAGAGGCCGAGTATGAATCATTTAATGGCGCAAACAAAAAATAGTGTAATAGATAAGATAAATCTAAAGCCGAGAAATTTTAAGCAAGAAGGGCAACCAAAGTGTTGGCAAGACAAGCGGGTGTTGAGATATATGCGAAGTTATTATGAAAATACTGGTACTAGAAAGGTGAAAATAAGAACTGCATTAGTAACTTATCTAGCATTAACAGAGATTTCAAGCAATAAAATGTCGGATATATTCCAAGCGACACGTAAGACGTTGGCTAAACACGCAGTAGTATCAGTTTCAACAATACGAAGATATACTGACGAATTTATAACAATGGGAATACTAAAAAAAGAAAATATCAAAGATGGTAAAACAAATAAAGCAAATAGATGGTGCCTGATTGCTTTTAACGAGTTTATACACATCTCTGTTCGTAATAGTGGACACACCCTCAATTCAAATGACAAAGAGGGGGTCTGTTCAAAAGGGCGAGCAAGATTAGAAGTTGTAATTTAGAACTAAATTATTAGAAATAAGAAAAATAACTCTAAACTTATTATTTATGCCCAGACCTGGTATAGGAAATCCAAACAACAGAGGTGGTAGAAGAAAGTCAGCTTATCAAGAAATGGCTGATGCTCAAGCGTTAAATGAAATGTTTTTTCGTGAAAACGACATAAAAAATCTTAAAGACAAAATTGAGCGTGGTTTTTATTCTGTGCAAGACATTGCCCTACTAAAGGCCCTAGAAGGTGATGTAAGGGTAATAGCCCCCATATTTAATAAAATTTTTCCAGACAATCTTAATAAATTAAATGACCAGTATCAACGTAGCGGCTCTTATGTTTTATCTGATGAAGATGAAAAAAGAGTCTTTGAGTTGTTTAGAAACCACGGTGTCTATAAAGATAAGGCAACAAAACAAAATGACAAACCGCCCTAGTTAAGTTACAATTAAAGCGTTGACCCGCCGCAATCTATATCACAAGGTTTTTTTGTTGGTAATGGTGTCCTGAAAGGGGCGGCTTCCAGCATTACTACTCCTTGTGAGAAAGTGGTTGGGTCAACGGGCCGTCCCTTTAAGTTTAACTAAAAATAAAAACCCCTCGCCGTGAAGCTAAAGGAGTTTTTCACACAAAACTTTTCAGAATTGTATTGTTAGGTTAGCAAAAGCAACAAAATCGTGCAATTCTGATAGTATCTACTAAAATGAAAAACAAAAAGATAAAAGCAATTATTTACTGCAGAGTGTCATCTAAAGAGCAGGAAGAAACTGGCTATTCTTTAGGTGCTCAAGAACAGTTGCTAAAAGAATATGCCAATAAGAACGATTTTGATACAGTCCCAAAATCGTGCCGTATTACCGAATCAGCAAGTGGCAAACAAATTAGAAAGAGGTTTTTGGAGATGTTGCACTATGCGACTAAACACAAAATCCCAGTAATTTTATGTGAAAAGATAGATAGATTAACTCGTAACTTAAAAGATGCGAGTATTGTAGATGACTGGGTTAAAGAAAACCCGAAAAGAGAAGTTCATTTTGTTAAAGAATCTTTTGTGCTCAACGGTAATACTAAAGCTCACGAAAACCTTGTTTGGGATATGAAAGTGGCCATTGCTCGCTTTTATACAAATAATCTTTCGGAAGAGGTTAGAAAGGGCCAGAAAGAGAAGCTAGCTCAAGGTTGGATTCCGATGCGGGCAAAACTTGGCTATAAGACCGCAGGAGAAAAGGGACACAAGATTCACGTCATTGACGAAGAGAAAGCTCAGTTCATTAGAAAAATGTTTGAACTCTACGCATCTGGTAACTATTCGCTAAAAGCATTGATAGAAATTATGCATAAAGAAGGTTTGAGAAATGAGAGTGGCAATAAAGTTGGAAAGAGTAGGATGCACAAGTATCTTTCCGACCCATTTTATTGTGGGAAAAATAGGTGGCAGGACAAAATCTATCAAGGCCAGCACGAACCACTTATATCAGAAGAGCTTTTCAATGAAGTTCAGGCCAGACTTACTAGAAAGATTAAACATCCTCAATATAAAAAGCATTTGCCAGTATTTAAGGCAAAAATAGTGTGTGAGGAGTGTGATGGTTTAATAACTTGGTATTTGAGCAGGGGTAACTGGAGAGGTAATTGTAATCATCACAAAAAATGCTCTCAAATTGGCACAACTCTGCAAACAAAGATAGAGGAGCAACTGTTTCCTTATTTTGACGCTGTAGCGCCCAAAAATGAGCGTATAGTAAAGATTTTAGAGAAGGCCTTAAAGGAGGACCAAGCAGAAGAAATCAATTATCATACTAAACAGAGAAATGAGCTTAATAAGATAATTCAGTTGGCCGATAAAAGAATTGAAGGAGCTTATAGAGATAAGCTGGATGGCAGAATGCCTATTGCCCTTTGCGAAAAGATAATAACGGAAGCAAGTCAGGAGAAAGAAGATGCCAATAAGGCCCTACAAAAGTTAAGCAACGACAGAACTGCTTATTACGAAGCGGGTATAGCCGTGCACGAACTAGCTCTCAAGGCGAAAGAGATTTATTGCAATCCAAAAACAAAAGTAGACGATAAAAGATTGCTATTGAGTTATGTATTTTCGAACATCTCTTTAAATGCAGGTAAAATCAACGCAGATTACACTTTTGCATTCCAGTTTTTAGCAAAATGGATGCCTATACTGAATAAAAATTTCGAACAGCAAAAAACTGCCTTAAATAAAGCACAATCCGACCTTTTACAGTCGGATTACGCCCTTGGCTCCGCGGCCAGGACTCGAACCTGGAACCATCTCCTTACACATGATCCATAACTTTCGTAATGGGGTGGACTATATCTTATCCGAAGATTTCTCTTTACGGACTTTCGGTATCTAGTCTCTACGGTGCCCCCGACATTTATCGTCGGGGTTCCCTCGGTATTACCAGTTAAGGCTTCACCGATATCCCGAAAAGTTTCAATCAAGTTTTCACTTGAAAGCTGCGATTCTTTCACAGGGAGCCGCTCTACCATTGAGCTACCGCGGAATATA
>JACQLL010000066.1 GCA_016234025.1 Candidatus Pacearchaeota archaeon
GGGAACCAACACCGAGAGACTTAGTTGGTTCACTATAAATATTTATAAACAGATTAAGGACAAAATATTATGGAATATCCAATATTACTTTATGGAATAAACCTTGGGTTAATCCCCGAAGAAAGAAGAAAGTTATCTTCAGAAGTAATCATGGAGGACGAAATAGCAAATCCAAAAGAACTAGAGAAAATTGTTTCAGATGCAAAATTAAGCTTACTTCTTATTGGCGAAGGACATCATGGAGTACTTAGCGATGATATTGGATATGAATTCAAGGAAGTAAAAATTGGAATCCTTATAAGAAGCAATTCTGACTTTTATGGAGGTGTTGGAGGAAATGAAAGTTTTTTTAACTCGGATGATGAAGGGCTTGTTTTTGACCTCAATCAAATCTTAGAGTTAAAACAAAACCCTTCTGAATTGATTTCCAAATTCAGGAAACTGGGATTAGATGTAAAACCAGAAGAGCTTTATCTTTACGGAACAACAAACATCGATTAAATTAAATCAGCTTCCCGATATATGTATAAGGAGGGCAGTTTAGTCCGGAATTGACCTAATCACCAAAAATAAAAATAAAAATAAAAAACAATTTAAGCGAGTTCCGCGTCGATTACCTGTTTGAATGCGCTGAAAGGCTGCGCTCCCCTTAATTGATTTCCGTTAATGAAGAACGTTGGTGTTCCCAAACTTCCTCCATCGGCAAAATCGTTTTGTATTTCATCTACGTACTTTCCAGAGCCGAGACATTCTTCTATGTTGTATCCGAGCTCGGATGCCCACTGCTCCAATTGCACTTCTCCGAATTGAACGGTCTTTGTTACAGGACCTTGTGGAGAACCGCTGTCAAGGATGTTCTGTTCTTCAAAAATCTTATCGTGGTATTTGTAATAAGCTACGTCGCCACCTATCTCGCGGGCACAATTCGCTGCTTCTGCGGCAGGTGTTGCAGCAGGATGAATACTGCTAAGCGGAAAGTCTCTGTAAACGAGTTTTACTTTTCCTGTGTCAATATATTCTTCTTTTAACGTCGGAAGAGTATCTGTCCAGAATTGTCTGCAAAACGGACATTGATAGTCAGAAAACTCAATTATTGTTACCGGAGCGTTTTTATCACCTAATACCGGATCGTCATCTTCGCTGATTTGCGATCTGGACGGCTGACTTGGAAGTTGTTGCGTGCCTGTATTAACTACGTTTCCCGTCGGTGAACCTCTGTCTCCTGAAAAGAAAACGAAAGCGCCGACAATCAGCAAAGCCCCGAGTATAAAAGTTGAGTACTTCCAAAGAGAGTCCTTTTTTATGGTTATTGTTCCTTCACTCATTTTTACCTCCTTTCACTTTCATTAAATCTAATCTACATTGAGGCTTATAAAGTTTTCCAGAGAGATTTATGATTGATAAGATTATTAAAATCGTTGCGAGTGTTACGACCTCACTGCCTTTGAAAGGGAGAATCACAAGAGCCGACGACAAACCTAACAGAGATACTAAACCGACGCCGCATGCGGCACAACCGGGAGCCACGATTCCCAGGAAGATGCCGACGCTTCCGAAGAGTCCCAATTTTTTATTTTCCAATGTTCTGAATGTTTTATAACGGTAAATTAAAATTGAGATTAGAATTCCTATGAGGAAGCTTAAGATGATTACAAAGACCGCGCTGTAAGAAGATAGGCTAGATAAAAAATTTAAAGCGAGAGAGAATATAAATCTTGTTCCGCCGACGGCGCCGAACAGAGTGTAAGCAGAATTTAGATTTGGGATGTTGGTGATGAAACCGTTTAAGAGGTAGAAAAAGAAAGAGATTATTAAAGCTGTGAAAATGTAATAAGGTTTTGAGAAAATATTTTTTAATACTACAGCAACTTCGCGCAATTTTGTCATTGTTAAAAAAGATTGACAAGATATATAATTGTTGCGATTTGAAGCCATTGTGTTATTCCGAAATTATTTCCTAACGATAAATTAAATCTTCTTTCTCTTCCACAAACCAAAATTTTAGAACATTTATCAATTGATACTTTACTTTATCATAGGATAAATTATTATAAACTTAAAATACCTATTTGGATAGTCTTAGCAAGTTAATTTTCAACAACCTTGAGAACTAATTTTGGATAATATTTGAAGCCAAATCTTTAAATACTCCTCGCTCTAAGAAGCTGATAAAAGATGGCGAAGAAATGTATTTATTGTCGGACTGCTTTGGATGATAGCTCTGTGTTAGACGTTTGCAGACGATGCGGAATTGGCGTCTGGGGAGAAAGAATGTTCAACGCTATTGTTGAAAACATGGAGAACGCAAGAGAGGTCGGTGATCTTTTCCAAGGTTCTGTCTCGATAGAAAAAAAGCAGGGGAAAAAGCATTCCATTGTTAAAGATGCTTTAGTTGAAATAGAGGAAAAACAAAAAATAGAAAAGACACCTTTCTTTTCAAATCAGGATTCTGGATTTTAACAACTCTCTTATTTCAGTCAGGAAATTCTAATTAATGACTGTGGAGGCGAAGTCGCAAATTGCTGTTGCTTGAATTAGATGGAGGTACGAGCTGATGCCTTGGGGCGTTCTCTTAAGTTGAAATTTGCTCACGAGAGATTTCGTGGCGTAGTTGCTGAATAATATAAATTATTAAAAAGTCAAATGCCTTAAAGGAGTCATGGAAGAAAGATTATTAAGATACGAATTAGGAGAGATTCGGAGAATGCATGATGAACAACATTATAAATGTGTATTCAAAGAATATCTATCTAAACAATTGAAAAGAATGGGTCTACCTACTAGAGTTTCACGATTTGAACTTGCCGAAAAAGTTAGAGAACTTGAAAGTAAACTCCCCAAATTCGAAAAATCTTTCTAGAAAATAATTCTTGCGACGTCGTTAAAGTTTGTTAGGCAAAGCGCGAAGCATTTTATTTGTTTTCTCGTTGGTTCGACAAGCAAAATTTTTCTGTAATACTTTCACAAAGATCTCCCACTATCTTTGGTGGAAAAAGAAAGAAAAAATAAATTTGGGCGAAGCCAGACAACAGGCAAAAGTATATAACTTTTATTGCATAAGTTTTTAGATGAAAAAGACGCTCTTAGTTTTGATTATTTCTTTGGCCGTGTTATTTGGGATAATGAGTTTTATCTCGTGGAAGAATCCATATGCTGTTCATGAAGACGAGAAAAACGAGCCGAATGGTTTTATCGTCAGAGTTCTGCCTTTGCTAAGCGGAGTTTTAATAGTGTTTGTTGTGGCTCTGTTAAGTTTGGTTATAACGCGGGATGTAGGGAATCAACGAAGTTTTCCTGTTTTCATTTCTTAAAGTCCTCCTATAACGAGAGACCAAAATATTTCTCCATTGTTTTTTGTTCTCTCGAATACCTCAAGAATGCTGACAGTTGCATTCTTGACGGCCCCGAGAACCTGCGCAAAGCAGAAAAGGTTCTCGGTGTAGCAA
>JACQLL010000073.1 GCA_016234025.1 Candidatus Pacearchaeota archaeon
CAGGACATATGTCCTGGTCTCGCACACATAGTCCACCAATTTAATCTTTCGGTTTTCTGAAGCTTCGTGAGAAGCGAAGATTAGAGAACTTCGTTCTCTTTATTTATTGGGTGACTATTTAGGGGACAAATTTGCGACCGAGAAATTAAATTGGTTCACTATAATTAAATGGTTCTTTCCTTCCATCTAAAACAATCTGTCGTGTGGTCGTTGACAATTCCTGCGGCTTGCATGAAGGCGTAACAGATTGTTGAGCCGACGAATTTGAATCCCTTTTCTTTTAGTGAAATTGACATTGCATCGGAGAGAGCTGTTTTTGCAGGGAGTTCTTTGATGTGTTTCCACGAGTTTTTTATTGTCTTGTGCGAGGTAAACTGCCAGATGTATTTGTCGAACGAGCCGAATTCTTTTTGCATCTCGAGGAATTTTTGCGCGTTGGTTATTGTGGATGTTATTTTTAGTTTGTTCCTTATTATTCCTGCGTCGTTCAGGAGACGTTGAAACTCTTTTTCTTTGTAATTTGCTATTTTCTTAATGTCGTAGTTGTCGAATGCCTTTCTGAAGTTTTCTCTTTTATGCAGGATTGTTCTCCAACTTAGTCCTGCCTGAAATGCATCCAAGACAAGAAACTCGAATAGTTTTTTGTCGTCGTGGAGCGGAACCCCCCACTCTTCGTCGTGGTATTTAACCATGAGTTCGTCGCTTCCCGGCCATGCGCATCTTTGTTTTGTCATTTTGTGATTTTATAGTATATTAGATACAAAATAATTAATTTTATAAAGCTAACCCTTTTGATTGAATTATGAAGTTGGTACAAGAGACGCAGGAAGAAATCATTTATGATTGGAATGAAAATGTAAAGGTTAAGTATACTCCAGTTCTTGTAGGAAAGGAGAAAATAATTAACGGTAGAATGAGAAGTATGGTTCCACTAAGACCTTCTTTAGAGAAAACTTTGGAACAAAAGGTGGTTGTGCAGCTTATCATACCAACTTCGGGAGCTAAAAGTAGAAAAAGTTTGGTGAAAGGTAAAAATCCTCGGAGAAAAAACTATAATAAAGACCCTGTATTTCTCGATGCAATTCCCGCCGGAGAGATTACGCTGAATTATTTATGTAGAGTGAGTAGTATTGTGGGTTCTGAGCAAAAAGTGAAACAATATTTCGCTTGATTGTAAAAGCAGAATTTGGATGAGTTGTTTCATTTTATCATTTCCAAGAGAGCATTCAATGCAGATGGAACTTTGTCTATATTATCTTCCATTGTGAAGTGCCCTTTATTGTGCTCCACGATTATCTTTGCGTTTAGTTTTTCTTTAAAGATCTCTTTGTCTGAAAGAGGAACACAAAAATCGTCGTCTGAGAAAACACAGATGAAATTGTTTGCATGGGCTTTTGCTTTCTTCCAGTTTATTGGCATTTCCAGCCAAGGTCTTGCTATTTTACTTTCTTCTTCTGGTTCTTCAAACGCTGTGTCAAGAAGATGAACCCATGGAGCTATTAAGATAACACCTCCAACTTTTGTTTTTGAAGGTAGAGATTCCAGATAACGGAGAATTGTTTGACAGCCGATGGAATGTCCGACGAAAAAGGTATTTCCGCCTGGTTTTGGAGCTTTCTGTTTTAGGAAGGAAACCCACTCTTCTATTTTCGGCTCTTCTGGGTTTGGCATTTCGAGAGCATGAACTTCAAATCCTCTTCTTTCTAATTCTTTTTTCAACCATTTGTGAATTTCTTCTTCTGGAGAACCGCTCCATCTGTGGATGATGTAACATTTATTCATACTGGAATATAACAAACATCTTTTATAAAATTAATTGAAAAATTTTTGGTCGATTCTTTTTAATTCTTTAACGCTCGCAGAAATCCTCGGACTTAGAAATTTTTATTTCTGTCTCTTCAATTCTTACAAACTGAAGATTTCTCCGGCGGTCACATACAGAGAATTACGATTCTCTGTCCCATTCAACTCTCACGAGTTGAAGGAAACCACGACAAGCTCCGCACTTTAGTTCGGAGTTAAAACCGAAGGTTTTGTGACCTTTGTCAAAGTTCTTGTCCCCTGAAATGATTTTTTGTTCCTTTGTCTAAATAAAGAGATTGCCTAAAATTTCGCTACATCAAGATTCGTCGGAATCTTGAGTGCCGTCAAGGTTTTTCAAACCTTGAGGTCTCCGCAGCAAGCTGACGGAGTATTTCCGCGAAATTTTTCGCTTCGCGACCAGCAATCTCTAATTGTCAAATTGACGACGCAGCAAGCTGCGGGGTATTAAACCCAATTTGACAATAAAGAGATTTACGAATATTTTTCGGTATGACGAAGGACTTTGAATGCAGTCAAGAATGCAATGCCAGCATTCTTGAGATGCGAGATTTGTCAAACACTTCAACATCTGAAGTTCAACTCATCGACGCCGATTTGTTTACTCATCGAAAGCGATATCGAAGAGGAAGCAATTGGCTGAAAATCAGTTAGTTTTATAAGTCGATTTTTTCTTGAAAAGGAAGGCCCCGTAGCTCAGTTGGATAGAGCGACTGCCTTCTAAGCAGTAGGTCGCAGGTTCAAGTCCTGTCGGGGTCGTTATGGAAGCATATGAAAGCAGTTATCATGAACATGAAGTTATAGTAAATTTAGCCGAAGGTTTGCACGCCCGCCCAGTTTCGCAACTGTCGGCATTAGCGCAAACTCACGCAGGAAACATTTCTGTTGGGAAATATGTTGGCAGTGAAATAAGAGAATATATTGATGCAAAAAGTCCAATGGAGTTAATATTACTTCAGTCTCCATTCGGAACAAAACTGCATTTCCGAATTCAACAAGTAGAAGGTTTTGACATTGAAAAACTAAAGAAGGACATTTCTAGTATTCTTGGCCATAGCGCACCAAACTAAAAACAAAAGGCTAAATCTTTAAATAACAAGCTATAGTCAACCAACTAAGTTCTTCGGTTAGTTTCGGTTGGTTGAATATTTAGGGGACCAATTTGCGCCGAGAAATTAAATTGGTTCACTATACTTTTCAGATAAATGCGCGGATGGCGAAGTGGTTAACGCGCTCGGCTACAGCCCGAGTATTCCCAGGTTCGAGTCTGTCGGGGTCGTTCGTATTCCGTAACGATTAATTCCACAGAAAGAGATGTTGACTTATTCGTATTGTCAAGAATTTTCAGAATCTTGATTATGATCTTGAAGTTTAGCAGATAGAATAATTTTAAATAACCTTTTATTCTTCAGGTGATATGCGCGGGTGGCACAGCGGTTACTGCAGCCGGTTGCAGCCCGGCTTTTCCTGGGTTCGAATCCCAGCCCGCGCTTTTT
The DNA here is from genome assembly GCA_016234025.1 of Candidatus Pacearchaeota archaeon. Taxonomy (GTDB): domain Archaea; phylum Nanobdellota; class Nanobdellia; order Pacearchaeales; family GW2011-AR1; genus UBA73. The sequence continues at coordinate 3,318 of JACQLL010000073.1, forward strand.
AATTAGGTGATTGACCCTTTTTCGGACCAAAAAAGCTTATAATTAAGCAAAACTACGACGATAAGTATGAAAAGGGTGTTGTCAGACATGTATTTTCTTGGTAGAAAATGCATATTTTGTGATAAATATGGGTTATATCGGCTCGCTGATAAGCGAGTCAAATGCAAACACTGTAACAAGAAATACAGATTACAGAAATTAAAAGATGATATGCAAATTTTGTATTATTTCTATTTAGAAATTTCTGCTAGAAAAACAGCACGAGAATTGGACTTTAGATACAAACCAATCCATAGAAAGTTTATGGATTTTAGAAAGAGTATTGCAGATTACTGCAATGCTGAAGCAAGGAGATTGAACGGAGAAATAGAAATGGATGAAAGTTACTTCGGTGGAAAGAAGAAAGGGAAGAGAGGAAGAGGGGCAAAAAATAAAGAGATTGCCTAAAATTTTGCGATCCCATCGTCGCTTCGCTCCTTCGCAGCAAGCTGCTGGGTATTCGCAAAATTTTTCGCTTCGCGACCAGCAATCTCTAATTCTCCATTTGGAGACGCAGCAAGCTGCGGGGTATTAAACCCAAAGGGAGAATAAAACAC
>JACQLL010000067.1 GCA_016234025.1 Candidatus Pacearchaeota archaeon
AGCTTCGTGAGAAGCGAAGATTAGAGAACTTCGTTCTCTTTATTTATTGGTGGACTACGTCAAGAACCCTCAAAGATTTCGGGTTCTTGAGCGCATCCAAGAATTCAACTTTCAGAATTCTTGGTGTTAGGGAACCAACAACTAAGAATTTAGTTGGTTCCCTATACCTATCAACGACGTATTTCATCGTCCACAGGAACGATCTCAGCATCGCATGATTCGAGGAGACCAATGTATGTTATATCATTATCTCTGAATTCACATCTATCTCCATCATAACTTGAACATGCCTGTCCCTCTTCTGGAGAAAAGCTAACTCTCTGGCTCCGATCACCACTCACACAGTTGCAGTAACACTGTATTTTATGAGTGGGTGCTGTAGTAATAGGTGACGACGATTCAGGCGCAAGCTTAATCGCTTCCCTTGTAAAGATAAATACTACAACAAAAACAACAAGAATTAAAGCAATAGAAAGCAACAAGATAATCTGTGCACCCTTAGCCCGTTTCCTTCCTCTAATATTCATTATTACCAAAATACAATTACATATATAAATCTTCCTTAGATTACAGAAAAATTTATCCGAATAAGGCAGACAAGCCAGCTGCAGATTCGCTTACTCTTTCTTCTTTCTTTTCTTCCTTCTTCTCTGTCTTCGCTTCGCCCGTGCTTGTGGCAGGTGCAACGGCAAAAGAACTTGCGTTCTCGAGTTCAGCGGCAATATCAACGCCCTGAAGTGAAGCAATCAAGCTCTTGACTTTAGCGTCGTCAACTTGGGCTCCTGTCGCAGCGATAACCTTCTTCAGTTTCTCCTCGCTGACCGGCTGTCCAAGTTTGTGCAAAAGCAAAGCGCCGTATATATATTCCATCACAACTCCTCCCTTTTGTTTTTTTCATCAGCATGAAGATAAGCCAAATCCTGACTTTCTAAAGAAAGTTCATTAGCGATTTGTAAAAGTTCCCATCTGGCTTTCAACGAGCCAACAATCCATCGCCCCGACGGATTTTCCTGTTCAAAAGCACTCTCTAAATCGCGACTCAAGTCGCTTATAGCGTTGTCCACTCTTCCGTAAAGCTCATCATTTGTCTCTAATGCAACCGCATAATGACTAGCTAAGCAAGCAATTCTATGCTCTTCCTCGACTTCTTCATGAGTCATTTCTCCCAAATCTGTCTCGTCATTCATCTTTCTTTTCCTCCGAACTTTGTTGGCGTTCTTTGTTGAATTTCTCCTCAATCATCCTACTTAAAGCTTTCTCTTCCATTCCGGCTTTTACGATGAAGTAAGTTATTGTTTCTTTCGTGTTGTAGCCAACGTTAATCGCAAATCCCAAAGATTTTTTTATCAACTCTTTCAACTCATTCAAAGTTCCTTTCTTGTCTATTTTAATTTCTGCAAAAATAGAATCGCTTTTAGAATCATAAGCTGACAACGGGATAAATCCAACTTTCATTGGGAGAATATTCAGCTTTCCCATTACGCCTGCAACTTTATCGTTTATCTTTTCTCCTTGCTTGACAATTGTCGCGCCCTGTCTTATCGCAAGTTTCCCTTCTTCAACAGCGACCTTGAGTCCGACGCTGCCAAGCTCTGAAATTGCAGGTCCTGGCATTAAATCAGTAGGGCCCGGTTCAATCCTGATATCTTCTGGAGAAACATCACCAACCTTCGCCTTCGCCGAACTCTGATTATCTATAAGCAAAGACGCGAGTTCAAACGCCTCTATATCAGAAATAATAAGAGCGACATCGGCTCCGATTTTATTTTTTAAATTTTGAATAGCTCCTCTCTCCGTTTTAGCGATGGCACGCAAAACAATAGATTTCTTTGCGACAAAGACCTCTGCTTTTCCGCGAAGCTTTTTCTTTATATCCTGAAACTGCGAAGCAGGCAGACCCTTTGTCGACGCTATCAGGATAGTTCTGCTCTTCTTCATCTTCTCTGAAATTTCCTCGACTAATTTTTTCTTCTCTTCTATAGCCTCACTTAAAATTTTCTCTTTCATATGACCTCCGTCTTAACAGGTTTGCTCATCGTGAACTTCAGCATCACGTTCCTTACATTGTCTTTCTTTTTCGGCAAAGCGTTCTCAACTGCTTTGTAAACCGACTTCACATTTTCAATTATTTCCTCGTCTTTCATGTTCTCTTTTCCTATCGGAATTTTTATGCTCGCTTCCTTCAACCTGATTTTCAGCGACTTCGAAATTTTTTCAAGCATCTCTTTGATAGTTTTTTCATCTTCTTTATTGATAATTCCTAATTGTGGTGAAGGCATTTTTCCGGCAGGACCAAGAACTTTTCCGAACGTAGCCGCAACCTTCGGCATAAGCGGAGCAGCAGAAATAAAATAATCATAGTCCTTAATAAGATTCTTGAGCTCTTTCTTTTCTTTATACTTCGCAAACTCCGGCTCTGTTATCGTCGGCAAAACACCGCTCTTCTTCGTTAAAAAAGCGCAAACCTTTTTCTCTTTAACTTTATTCGGAATGTCTGCAATAACATTTACGCTCTCTCTCTTGATGTCTATGTTTCTTAAATTAACAATCAAGTCTACGCTCTGCTCAAACTTTCGCTTCTCCGATTTTCTCAATTCTATCAATGTTTCTTTCAGATTTTTCGTTTCCATGCTCGTCTTCTACAGCCCGCCCTCACGCATAGAACTTATCGCGAAAGGATGTAGTCCGACACAACTAACAATATCTAGGTTATTTAAAGTTTTCGGACAGAAAATTAAAGGAATTAAGATATTTTGTTAAAGATATTTGTTTTCTTATATTATTAAAATCAAAAGACCTCTTCCCTTTATCATCAATCCATATAAAAAAGTGATAAGTTCCATTTCTTCTAAGTTGTTTTTTAGAAACTATTTTTTTAAAATCCTTATAGGGAATGATAAGATAATTTATTCTTATTTCTTTTTTACTCATTCCGTCTTCTAAACTATGCAAAACAAAAATATAGAAATCAATTTTATTTGATGGTTCAAATACGGACTTCTTAGTTAAATTAATCCACGCCCCGCTTCCATTTCCAAACTCTTCTATTTCTTTTGATGTTGGATTGTAAGTTCTGCTCCCCTTTACTTGTATAGTTCTGTATTTATTCTTTTTGAGATTGAGAAGTATCAAGTCTATATTTTTTAATTGGGAATTTAATGGGAAAAATACTTCATAATCCTCTTTATTAAATATGTGCTTTAGTTTATCAGCAACTAACAACTCATCTATATTTAGACTCCATAAATTTTTTACTCCCATCTTAATTCATATTTCCTACCAAGACAATTTATTTCTTTCATCTCCTCTTCCTAGACGTCTTCCTGACTTTCTTCTTCTCCCTGTACAAAATCAAATAAACTATCGGCAAAATTCCCAGTGAGTTAACAATCAAAATAAAAACAAACCAGACCAGGTGATTCCTCCTCGCTGATTTCCACAACGCAATTCCCTTCCAGACAACTTCCCATATAGTCAAGGGAATTAGCCAAAACAAAGTCGTTACAGGAATCTCCGGCAATATCTGAAGCTCTGGAATCATTTTTTCTTTTCCTCTTTCTTGACTTCTTTTTTCTCTTCCTTCTTCTCTTCTTCTTTTGCTCCAGAAGTCGCTTCCTCTGTCTTCTTCGCTTCCTCCGCAGCTTTCGCTTCTTCGGCTGCTTTCTTCGCCTTGTCCTGTTCTGCCTTGATGTTAGCAAAGAATTTGTCAAGCTCTTTCTTTTTTTCCACGCTGACTTCAGTTCTTTCTTCTTTTATCGATTTGTCGTGTTTCCCGTCGTCGATCTCTCTCATAATCTCTTTCGGACTTTTGCTGTCTATCAAAACACCGACGGAAACACAACTTCCGACAATTAATCTCACAGCCGCCTTCAGGGTTTTCGTAGGAAGCGAGTCCTGTTTCGTCTTCGCGATTTTTATGATTGTCTCAAACGCGATGTTCCCTGCCCTGACTTTTCCCGCCTCACCGGAACCCTTGTCAATTCCAAGTTCTTTCTTTATCATCTCTGCAACAGGCGGCGAGAAAACTTTTACCTTATACGCTTTTGTCTTAGGATCAATATCAAGTTCGACAGGAACTTTAATTCCCATGAATCCGCTCGTAGATTTATTAACATCTTCGATAACTTTTCCGATATTGATTCCCATCGGTCCAAGTTGTTGAGCCACCGCTGGTCCCGGCTTCATCGCCCCGCCGTCGACAATTAGTTTAACTTTCATTTTCTCAAACCTGCCTTCTCAGTCGCTTCTTCGAAAATTCCTTTATCTCCTTTACGAAGTTGTTCATCATATATTATCTCATAAAATTGTCCGGAGCGTTTTCTTCTAAAATCAGGAGACCAATCATTGTTTACATCCATTATCCACTCTTTATATTTAACTTCCACATCAGTGATATTTTCTCTTTCGTATCTATGAACACGAACCTCAAGTCCACTTTCTAATGTTGTCTGAACGGATTTGTCAGGAAGACTACGCAAAAAATAAGCCGTATAATAAACACATCCGATTCCGATTATTCCTGCAGTAAGAAATTTATTTCTTCTATTCATTCTTTCCCTCCAATATATAGTGAACCAACTAAGTTTCTCGGTGTTGGTTCCCTAATAGTCCACCAATGAAAAACCGAAAGATTAAATTGGTGGACTATATCCGTTAAATAACCAATTGCAGATAGTCTTTCCATTTCTAAAATTCTTAATTCAGTTGCATATTCCCTGATTAAATGATTAATCACCTCTAATTCTGCAGAGCCCTCTTCTTCACTTTTTCTGTTTACTCTTGCGTTCATTCTTCGTTCTCCTCTCTTCTTACAACTTTAACATTGTCCATCTTCACCGTCACCGGAATCGGCACGCTCGCTCCTAAAAGAGAAACAACAACTTCTCCTTTCTGTTTGTCAATTCGCGTGACCTTCGCCTGCTCGCCCTTGAAAGTCGCGCCAATCATCTCGACAATATCGCCAATCTCAATTTTCATCTCTTCAACTTTCGGTTCAAGCATTCCTTCAATTTCTTTATACTCAACCGTCTTGCCAATTATTCCCTTAACATAAGGCAAATTAAAAGCCGCCTCTTCCGCTGACTCTCTGTCAGCCGACTCCATGATTATATAACCCTTCAAGCCATGTGGCCTCGCCAACGCGAAAATACCAAGCGACTTTTTATTGATTCTCTCGCTAATCATCTCAATCGCTTTCTCTTCTTTGTTCGTCGTTACCTTTATAATGAAAATCATTAAGCTCCGCTACTTCCTAATCAAAAGAAGAAGTATATACTTTAAAAAATTTGGCTTTTTAAATTTTCCTGTTAAAATCAAAAAGTCTTTGTGTTCACCACAGACTAAATTCCGTGGTTTGCATGAGACTTTTAGATGCTCAAGATGCTCATC
>JACQLL010000074.1 GCA_016234025.1 Candidatus Pacearchaeota archaeon
GACCACATACGAGTTTGGGAAATAAATGTCCTGCCGACATTTATTTCGACTTTCATAAGTTATTTTAACTTACGACATATGTCTGTGGGGAGCACAACTCAACCGTTTTAAGAAAAGTTTAAATAACCGCAAACTAACTAAATTTATGACAACTCTATCAAAAATATTGAGGGCTCCTCTCAGTATCATAACATCGGATTCTCTTCAGAATATTCTCATAGATGGAATGAGGTTCGTAACATTAATGTATGGTCTTAATGAAATTGTCAATGGACAAACAAATCTTTACAAACTAGCAGTTGCTACAGTTGTTTACGGAAGTCTTCGCGATTATGAAAAAACTAATTTTGGAAAACTTGATAGAGAGAGGTTATTATCTGAATTATTATCTGATTTAGAGAGTAAAAGAATTATCACGCCAACAATAAATAAACAACCCAAACCAAAATAATTATAACTACAGAAGGAGTTATCAAAGCCAAGAATGCTCTTAACTTGGAAAAATTATGTTGAATAGAAAGCCCAAATATCATCAGGATAAACTGCCACAATCCGACAGCAAAATTGACAATCGGTATAAATCCTAAAAATAATACAGGAGTCGAACTGTAAACAAAAACTTTATACATCTCCTTAAATCCTCCCTGTCCTCTGTAAATCTTGACAAATAAATACATCACTCCTGAAAGAACAAAAATTCCAATCGGAAAGACAATAAAAAAACCAATTAAAAAAAACAGCACGACCGCAAGATAATTCGTCGAGAAGCCAGAAAGACTACTTCCGTTCAATAAAGAAATAACAAAGCTACTCAACAGAATTCCAAGCAAAGAATAAATCACAAAAGGGATAATAGAGATAACAAGCTGGTACTTCAATGCAGGCCAAACTCCCTCGTTTTTAGTCACCTCAAAAAGAGTTTTCGGATGAGCAATCGCTTTCCAGAATTTGCCAAAGATGCCAATCTCACCATTAATATTTTTTTCTACATTTGAAACAGAGTTCATCTCAACATATTTTGCCGCCTCTTCAATTTCCTTTGGCCTAAATCCTCCTTGCGATAATTTGTTTTTCAACAAGGACAAACTAAAACCTCTTTTTTTACCTTCATTAAGGTAGTTGACTAAATTCTTATTAACCATTTTAGCTTAATAATGCTACTCTTTTCTTTTCAGGACAAAGAAGACGATTAAGATAGCAACAATTATAACTACCAATATAACAATCCACATAGTCGAAGACAAACCTTCACCTGCAGAAGTACCAGAAGGAGTTACTGGAGTTTCCTCCGCAATAACCTTCTCGTTAATTGAATCCATAATTAAGTTTGCTTTACCGTCTGTGATTGAAACAAGAGTTATCTTGACATCGTAATATCCATCTTGAGTCAAGTCAAACTTTTCGCTTTCTCCCACATTTAAAGTTGCTTCCTCTACAACGCTTCCAACTTGAATTATTACACTACTTTCTGTTAACGATTTGACTCCGACAAAATGCTCCTCGTCAGAGAGCAATATGGTAACTCTTTCCAAACTTGCAAGTTCCTGCGAGACACTCGACTTAACGCTAAAGTCCTCGTCGTTCTGCTGGTATGTCTGGCTCCATTCTACTTCTTCTACTTCAGGAGTTGTACCCGTGCCTGTCGAAGGAGTGCTACTAGAGTCACCACCGCTTCCACCACTTGAGCCTCCTCCTCCAGAACTGCTACCCAATTCAACTGTATAAGATGCGGTTTTAGAAGCACTATTTCCTGTATAGTCTGTTACACCACAACTTGGAGAAAATGTTCCCGTATCACTTGTAGAAGGATTTACAGTATAAGTAGTCGTCTTAACACCAGAAGTTGCGTCGGTCCCGCTACATGAGCATGTAACAGTATCTCCAACGCTAACTAATGCCGGCGTACAAGTGAAAGTAACCACGGGAGCGGTCCTGTCAAGAATGACCACTCTTTGTGGTGATGATGCTGTGTTTGGAGTATTTAGGTTGCTTGGACCTTTGTCGCTAACAAGGACACTAATATTATACCATCCATCTGAAAGGTTTGTCTGCGTAAAGTTTACAGCAACTGTTCTGTCCGTGAGCACTGTTTTATTAACAATTCCACTCGTGCCGTTTATAATAAAGCTTCTATTCTGCTCATTTACTTCAGTTACTGTTACATTAATAAATATACTGCTAGTATTTGCAAAAGGGCCCGTCGTGCTGCCATTATTGAACTCAATCACAGGGGTGGTCGTGTCATTTATTTTAATAGTTAAGTTATGTTGGCTTGTGCCCAAACTGCCGTTCATGACAATGACTGATATATTAAATACTCCAACAGCGCTTCCATTCGCACTGACGTTAAACACAAATTGTCCGACATTAGTACTTGTTGTTATATTATTAGAGCCATTAAGAAGAATAGTTTCGTTAATGAATGTTAATACATTTCCAGATGTAAAGTTCAAATAAGTGAATTTCACCACTGCTCCGGCCGTAGCGACTACAGAATCGTTTGTTGAATTTACAAAAAATAAACCTATCGGCAAGGTGATATTAATCTGCGTTATATTTGATGACTCATTAAGTCCACCAGGCCCGAGATTAGTATTATTTACTGTAATGTTAAGGATACTATTTGCTGTATCACTTTGAGCCATGCCAAAGCCAGCCGCTCCATTTACAGAATTCTTAACAATATGCGCCCCGATAACAAAATAAGCAAACAAAATCAAAACTACTAATCCGAGAATTGCCCAGCAAAAAATATTAACTTTCGCTTGTTTGTTTTGTTCAATCATCTTACCTCTTTTAATCAATTATAAAATCTTAAAGTATATTTAAATCTTTCCAAAATTGTATCTATCAAAAAAACATTACAATATCGAATCTCAAACAACTTTTTTTTAATTATAATCCGCTCCGAGAAATTATTATCGTCGGAAAAATAATCTTCAAAAAGATAAAACAAAAAA
>JACQLL010000075.1 GCA_016234025.1 Candidatus Pacearchaeota archaeon
AGCAAGCTGCGGGGTATTAAACCCAAATGGAGAATAAATGGCTTGATCTTATTAAAATGAGCAAAGCTTAACTTTGGTTTTCAATCTTTTTTTACTACAAAGAACATAGGCTTATAATTTGATTGTTCACTTAAACCACTGCCAACAAACAATATCTTAAAACCTACTTCTTTTAACTGCTTTCTAATTTCTTCTTCAGACGATATATGAATATATTGCTTTGTGTCGTATCCTTCTTCTTTACTTGAACTTTCTCTTTTGAAAAGTCTATCTCCAAAATCATTCTCCCATATTTTAAATCCTAAATTCTTCAATATATAAAATCTAAAATACATCCAGACCCAAAATAAAAACCATTTAGATCCCCATACTCTTCTATGAGATGAAAAAATAAAAATTCCATTTTTCTTTAATATTCTTTTGATTTCTCTGAGAGCCCTTAATCTTTCCTTACTATTTGGGATTTGTGTCCACCCTTGATTTGAAAATAATGCATAGTCAAATTCATTATCTTTAAATGATAAGTTAGTTGCATCATCCACTTTAAAATTAATGTTTAACTTCTTAGTTTTTGCTATTTTCTTGGCATTCTCAATCATCTCTGGAGTTATATCAACACCCATTACCTTGTAACCTTTTTTGTGTAATGGGATTGTAGTTCTACCCGTTCCACAACCAATATCTAATACTTTAGCTCCTTTCTTCTTAAGGTATTTTTTGATTAACTCTTCCTCTGATTTCCATAGTCCTTGTTCAGCTAATCTAATATAAAGTTTTTGAGCCCCTCTACTTCCAAATTCTTTTCTTACATGTTCTTTTGTGATTTCCATAATTATGTATTAAAAAGATTAAATAAAAAGCTTTCTAATAATCCTTAGCCCCCTTTAACGTTACAATGCAACCACCACACAAATACTTAAATACTAAAAATATGTTGAAAAAATATGACAAAGAAAGCAGTGATGTTTTTGTTTGCATTTCTTCTAACATTGTCAAGTTTGAATTTTGCTTCCGCGTATTATTTTGGGAATTTCGGAAATGATTATTATAATAGTTATTCTTATACTGCTTCAAGAAGTTATGGTTACAACAATGGGCCCGTTTTTACAAGAACTACCGATTATAACAAGCTGAACGACTATCAATACCTTGACGATGGAACTTATCAAAGAACAACAATATACACGAAAGTTGTCAGAGAATCGCCTTGGTACGTAAATTACTGGCAGTCTCCGATAAATTATCGGCCATATCAAAGATATTATGTTTATAGTTATCCGAGATATTACGGCTGTAATTTTTTTTGTTAAGATGAATTATAGTGAGCCAACTAAATTTTCGGCGTTGGTTCCCTAATCCTCTCTCCTTACGGAGATTCGGAAACCGAAAGATTAAATTGGCGGACTATGGATAGAATTAAGGGATTGTAATTTGTGTTGGGTCTGAAAAGTAAATATCTTCGTTTGGATTTTCTAAACAATAATCTCGATAACCCAAGTGTCTAAACAAAGAACTTTCTCTCGATTGATGAGAAGGCAGATATGTCTGGACTTGTATTTTCTCTGACTTAAATTTTTCAAGCTCATTAAATTTTGACATTTGAGGTCCAATAGGAGGAACAGCTCCGACGAGTATCCTGATTGGTTTATTATCTGCTTTGCTTAAGTCTTCAACTACTGACAAAACTCTATATAAAATGAAACTCGAAGAATATCCTCCTTCGATCTTTTCTAATATAACGCACGTCGGTCTTTCTAACATTTTTATGAGTAAAGACATTAGTTAATAAAGATTTAGTTACTTTCCCAGATATAGTGAACCAACTAAGTTTCTCGGTGTTGGTTCCCTAATAGTCCACCAATAAAGCAACCGAAAGATTAAATTGGTGGACTATAACAGAAGAACTTAATTGGTTGACTATATTTCAATAATTTTTTCCTGTCCTTTTTTGCGATGATATAGCCGATGCAATTATCTGAACCGCAGTTGCATGGGCTGTCTTTGTATTCATCGACGTCAAAATCAAAGCAGTAATCATAAGTTAATTCCTCGCCTTTCTTGATTTCCCTTGCCGCGGCAATCCAGATTTTTCCGTCTTCGTCTATTGTTTCGCAGTTCGGCTCACATGAATGATTAATGTACTTCGCCTTGTTGTATGGAACATTTCCGTCGAGGTCATATTTATTGCTCAATTCAAAAATATAGTATGCTCCTTTAATTCCTGACGTTTTTGCTTTTTTGTCTATTTCTTTTATTCTCTTTTCAGCTTCTGACTTTGTTATCTTCTCTCCGATATATTCGATAATTCTCCTGCCCTTAGGAATATTTTCCCCCGCAAAAATTCCGTTGCCATGAATTTTTGTTTTTTTAATAATTGTCTTCGTAATTTTATTTTTCATCATTTTCTTTTATAGTGTTTTCTATTATTTCTTCTCTCGGAATTTTCACAATGTCCGCAACTTTGTCTCCTGCTTTGAGTTTGACAATTTTGACGCCCTGCGTGGCTCGCCCCATAACGCGCAGTCCTTTCATTCCTATTCTAATCATAGAACCTTTTATCGTCGTGATAATCACAGAATCACTTTCATTTACGGACAAGGAGCCGACAATTTTTCCTGTTTTTTCAGAGGTCTTTAAGCTTATTACTCCCTTACTTCCGCGACTTGTTTTTCTATATTCGTCGAGGTTTGAACGTTTCCCGAACCCCTTTTCTGTTGCGGTAAGGATAGTTGTTTTTCCGTCGGCTGGCAGCGATTCAAGTGAAACAATCTCGTCTCCTGATGACAAGTCGACTCCGCGCACTCCGTAACTTGCGCGCCCCATCGAGCGGACATCATTAGTGTTAAATCTTACAGCCTGTCCCTTCTTTGTTATTAACAAAACCTCCTGCTTTTCTGAAACTCTTTTAACGTCGATAATCGAATCACTCCAGTCCATTGGAAGATTAATTATTCTGACTCCAGTGCTTCTCGGCTTCGAGACATCCTTTAATGATATTTTCTTAACCATTCCCATCTTGGTAACAATCAGAAGATAGTCGTGTTCAAAGTTCTTTAATTCAATTATATTTGCTATTTCTTCTTCTTTTAGATTAAGAAGGTTGGCGATGGATCTTCCCTTGCTTTGTCTTTCGCTTGACGGGATGTCATTTGCTTTGACCCAATAAACTCTCCCTCTGGATGTGAAAAACAAAAGATAATCGTGCGTCGAACATACTATGAGCTGTCTTACAAAGTCCTCCTCTTTAAGCCCTGTCCCGATAATTCCTGAACCGCCGCGTTTTTGTTCCTTGTAAGTTTTTATATCGGTTCTTTTGACATAACCGGAGCTAGTCATAGTCACGATAACATCTTTCTTTTCAATCATATCGTGTTCGGAAATCTCCTCTGCCTGCCTCAATATTTTTGTTCTCCTTTCATCGCCGTAATTTTTCTTAAGTTCAGAAATTTCTTTTTTTATTACATTCAAAATTTCTTTGTCACTGCTGAGAATTTTCTCAAGCTCTTCTATCGCCTCTTTCAATTTCTTTTCTTCTACCTTTAATTTTTCAGATTCGAGGTTTGTAAGTTGTTGTAATCTCGTCTCAAGAACTGCCTTTGCCTGTCTTGTTGTGAGAGAGAACTTTTTGACAAGCCCGTCATGCGCCTCTGTCGAATTCTTGCTCTTCTTGATTAAATCGACTATTTCATTTATCTTTTTTAATGCAATTAATAAACCGAGGACTATCTCCAATCTTTCCTGGGCTTTTCTCAACTCAAACTTAGAGCGGTTGGTAACTATTATTCGTCGGTATTTAACATATTCTTCGATGACATTCTTAAGATTTAGAATCCTCGGATGTCTTTCTACCAAGGCAAGTATGTTTGCATCGAAGTTCGTCTGCAATTTTGTCAGCTTGTAAAGTTTGTTGAGAGTATATTTAGGTTCCACTCCTTTCTTTAATTCTATTACTACTCTGACGTCTCCTCTTGCACTCTCGTCTCTTAAGTCGGAGACATCAGGAAGTTTTTTTTCAGTTGCTAACTTTGCGATTTCTTTAACAAGCTCTGCTTTGTTTACCATATATGGTATCTCTGTCACAACGATTGTTGTTTTTCCTTTATTATCTTCTATTTTCGTTTTTGCTCTCATTATTATCTTTCCTTTTCCTTTCCGGTACATTTCTTTTATACCCTCTCCCATTGCATAACCTCCTGTCGGAAAGTCGGGCCCCTTGACAATTTTTGTGAGTTCTTCAATTTCTATCTCTGGCTTTTCTATGTAACTTGTGATAGCGTCGCAGAGTTCTGTCAGATTATGCGGAGGAATATTTGTAGCCATCCCGACGGCAATTCCGGTTGTTCCGTTTAAGAGTAAGTTAGGTAATTTTCCCGGCAGTGTCTCCGGTTCCTTTTCTGTATTGTCAAAATTAGGAAGCATCTTAACGGTCTCTTTTTCGATGTCGTTCAATAATTCGCTGGAAATTTTTTTCAGTTTTGCTTCTGTATATCTGTCTGCTCCTGGAGGGTCGCCGTCCATTGAGCCGAAGTTTCCCTGTCCGTGGACAAGAGGGTATCTCAAAGAAAACGGTTGTGCCATTCTGACCAAAGCGTCGTAAATTGCGAGGTTTCCATGAGGGTGGTAGTTTCCCATAGTTTCTCCGACGATTTTTGCAGACTTCCTCGTCGGTTTGTCTGGGGTGAGACCCATCTTATACATCGCATAAAGCAATCTTCTATGCACAGGCTTTAATCCGTCTTCGACGGAAGGAATTGCTCTTTGAACGATGACGGACATCGCGTAATCAATGTATGACTTTTCCATTTCCTCGACGATTTCTGCATTGTTAATATTCTCTTCGACTAATTTTTCTTGTTTATCTGCTTTTTCTGACACTTTTTCCTCCAACCTTGCTTCCTAAAATCTCTTTTTCAGGAAAAATACTTCCAGAGAATCCGCAGTTCTTGCACATCCAGATTCCTGTAGTTCCTCCGGCTATCATTTCAACATCCCAGCTCCTGCATTTCGGACAAAATTTTTTAGTTAACATTTTTTAGTCTCAAATTCTCTTTTATTTTTTCAACATCGACTTTCTGGCTTTCTATATCTCTGTAGGTATCTTTGTCGTCGTGATGTGTTGAAAACTCTATAATTTTTGAATCCACTAAGGGCGTGAATCTGTGCTTGGTATTTGGTTCTAAGAGCTGAACATCTCCCGCGTTCATTATTTTTTCATTTCCTTCAACTTCAATTAATACCTTTCCTTTAAGGATATAAAACGTTTCATGCTTATTTTTATGATGATGTAAACTGCTTTGGAAACCTTTTTTCAAATTTAAAATCTTTCCGCAGTATCTCTCGTTGTTTACAATCCATTCCTCGCTTCCCCAGACTTTTTGAACTTTTTTTATCATTTTTTACTTTTTTTCTTGGCCATTATGGCAAATACATTCTCCTGTTTTTAAATTATGATAGGACATGGGAATCATGTTTTTATCTGGTGTTTCACGAACCACGTAAATTTCATTCCCACTCTCGTGTCGATAAACTCCATCATTTTCTGCTATTTGCTCTATGCATTTTGTTCTTCTAAATCCCGCCGAGACTAAATCTGGCTCGGTGTATCTTGAGTTTAATTCAAATTGTAAATTCATTTTAAGTATAACGAGAGACCAAAATATTTCTCCATTGTTTTTTGTTCTCTCGAATACCTCAAGAATGCTGACAGGTGCATTCTTGACGGCCCCGAGAACCTGCGCAAAGCAGAAAAGGTTCTCGGTGTAGCAACTGACAATTTGGG
>JACQLL010000072.1 GCA_016234025.1 Candidatus Pacearchaeota archaeon
ATTATTTCAGGCAGATTATTAGAAGGAACAATTACTAAATCTGTAATGCCGCTACTAAATCCAGTCATTTTTCTTACCACAATTATCTCCCCTGCAACAACCTTAAAATATTTTGCAGATTTATAGGGAAGATAAAAGAAGTTTGAGACTTTTCCTCCAGTAACGTCGCTTACTGCTTTAGAGTATTCTTGATAAAACCCTAAAAATGTTGAGCCCGCTCGTTTCTTGTAAATTGCTTTATTGGTTATTCTAAACTCCAAGTTTTTTTGAGAAAAAAAAGCAAGTAGAATTAAAACGGAAAATATGACTAAATAAACAACTACCTCTTTTGAAAATTGTTGGCCATTATGAAAATAAAGCCAGAATAAAGCAAGTAAAAACAATATCAGAATTATTAAGAGACTTTTTCTTGATGTAAAATTGTAAAGACTTTTTCGCTTTACTGTCCAAGTCAACAAAGTTTTTTCATCCATTTAAGGTTATATAGCAAAGGGAGTTATAAACTTTATCTTCTTTACCTTGCCTAACTTTTTCTTTTGTGGATGTTTATAAGACTAATAGTGATCCACACCCATAAATAAATCTGCGCTATCCTAATTAAGATACCCAAAATAGCAAAAGTTGTTGGAATAATGTATCTGATCATGATTGCCCCCGCACCCTCAATCAAACTTCCAAGGATTACCACTTTGGTTTTTATTTTCAGCAATTTAGTTTAACCTTTGTTATAAGAAGTGCGAAGCATTTCTTTCCTGTTTTCTTTTTGTGAGGTTAAACTGAGCGAGAAATCACGAGGCTGAGAATTACTTGCAACCTAAAGGGCAGGGAGCGGGGACAAAAACACAATGTCTGAAAAAGAGGGGAAAGCAAGTAACCCGCAGGGCGAAATCTCAATTTGGGCGGAGCCAAGCAACATTTTCATAGGTGTTAGGTCCAAATGCTGGAAACTGAAATGTTGCTAGTTCTTTTTGGTCTTGCGTAATCTTCCATGTTGCCTCCGGTGTCCAGACTCTTTTTAACTCTTCTATTCTTGAACTTGTATTTCTTGTCATGATTGTTTTAGAAATTCTTGGCTATATAAAGTTTCTGTTTTGTTATCTTTTAGAAATTAATACAATTTCGCCACCAGATTTTTTAACTTTGTCTATTGCTGATTTTGAAGCGGCTGAAGCAGTGAGCTTTATTTTTTCTTTTAGCTCGCCTTCGGAAAGAATTTTGTATCCTTGGAGTTCTAATTCTTTTTTCTCTCTGAATCTTTCTGAAATTTCCCTTAGATTGATTGATTTCAATTTTGTTCTTTGTTTTTTTCTCAACGTCTTGTCTTTTCCGAATGGATAGAGAATTAAATTTTTTTTCTGGTCTCCTCTTTTTCCTGTTCCTGCTTTTCCAACTCCGCCTCTGTGCCCGGAGCCGCGAGCTTTTTTCTTTGCTCCTCTGCCGTGAGTGTGTGTTCCTCTATACCTAGAAAATTTTTTTCTTTTTTTAGTCTTCATCGTCCTCGTCCTCAGAAGTCATTGATAAAATGTGCTCTGCCTCTTTTTCTTCTATCATATCCTCGGGAACAGGGCTGAACTCTGCAACTCTGAAACATTTCGGACAATCCTCCGGCATTGTATCTCCATGTTGGATGTAGCCGCATGCGCACTCCCAGACGATATTTTTACTTTTCATCTTTGCTATAACATCCTCCTGATCAAATCGTTGATTTTTCCTTTGTTGTCTCCTAAGACGCCTTTGCCGACGCCAAAGTGTTTCTTCGATTCTATTCCGCCTCGCGGAGGATGAAGACGGAAAAAAGGTTTTACTCCTAATTCGGAAAGTGATTTTTTTTCCAGTTGTCTGACGATCTCTTCCGGATTTTTCTGTTTTGGAAACGCTCTTTTTTTTATGAGTTCTGTCAGTATCTCTCTGTTAATGTCTCCGAATGCGACGTAGTCCCTTAATTTTTTTAGTATTGCCAAGTTCTCTTTTGTCGGTTTTAACAAAACGGCCGAGTATTTTCTTCTTATACGAATTCGCGTTAGAGCGTTTTCTATTTTCTCCGGGACGTCCACTTTGCCTGAAATTCTGACTGCTGCTATCATTTTTCATCACCTCTTGTTTTTTCCAAAGCGTTGACGCATGCCCGCGCGAGATTGAATGTTGTTTTTGTTTTTCCGCGTGTCATCGAATAAACATCTTTTATTCCTGCCAACTTTAGAATTTTTTTGCATTCGTCGTTAACGACGAGGCCTGTTCCTCTCGGCGCCGGCAAGAGCGTTATCCTGACGCTTCCGCACTTGCCTTCGACTTTGAAAGGAACTGTGTGGGGCTCTGTTTTATCTTTTTCTGCTTCCGGGGATTCAAAGCCCCTCTTTATTCTGATTAAATTTAATTTTGCATCCCTTAGAGCTTTTTCTCTCGATGGAAGTGTTTCTCTCGCTTTCCCCATGCCAACTCCGATGTGACCGTTTTCGTCTCCGACAACAGCCATCGCAGAGAATGAGAGTACGTTTCCTTCCTTAGTTTTCTTTTGCGTCTGACGCCATGCTCTTCTTTTTCCTCCGCCAAACTTTCCTTTTGCCTGCCCAATTAAAATCAAATCAGAACTTAACTTTAAGAGCGTGTCGAGTATTTCCGGCTCAATTATTTTTTTCCCTTCCTTAAGTATTTTGTCTATATCTTTTTCTTTTCCCTGCTTGACAAGTTTGCCGAGCTTTGTTTTCGGAACCCAGGAATTTAGTTTGTGCTCTTCTTCTGTTTCCTGAATTGTTTCTCTTTCTTTTGAAACGTTTTCAGTTTCAACTGCGTTCTCTATTTCTTCAGGCGTTATTTCTATTATCTCTTTTGGTTCATTTCTTGTTTCTTTTTCTGCCATTTTTATCTCCTGTGCCTCCTTAAATTTGCATCTCTTGCTTGATATTCTTTAGGTAATTCCTCCCCTTTATTATATATCAAAAGAGCTAAAGCATTATTATCCTCTTCAAAGTTTATCACCCTTCTTCCGCGTTCTTCATCCATTGTGAAGAGAAAAATACCGATAGCTCTCTTGCCAAGACGAACAGCGACGAGAGCTCTTTTTTTATGATTATTTTTCTTGCTTGGAAAAATATCTACACCATCAAAAAGTCCTTTTTGCTTTCTGCGGACTAAAGTCCGCAGTTTGTGAGGACTTTTGGATGCTCGAAGTGTTCCTCGCACTAAAGTGCGAGATTTGTCAAACACTTCGACATCAAAAAGTCCTTCAACAATTTCTCCATTTTGCCTGTAACTTACTGGACTATCTGGAACAAGATTTTCCAATCCTACAACTCCTTCAAATATTTCTTCTGCTTTTTGTCTTGTTGTTTCTAACATCTTATAATTTCTCCTTGACTTTCTTCATTATGTCATATAAAATTTTATTTGAGCTCATTCTTTCGTCTGTTGGAAGGGCATCTTTTTTGTGAGCAACATTGAGACCTGCGTCAATGGCTCCCTTCAAAACGGCGTAGATTCTTGAGCCATGAATATTCTCGTGAAGACCTATGTCGAGTATCGCTGAATTTATTTTCCCCTGAACTTTTTTTCCTAGGAGGAAACCTGCAAGATAAGATGCCTGAATGCTCTTCAAACTTCCCTCCTTTTCTTTAGGCCATCCTTTTTTTAATAGTTCTTTTGAATTTACTGAAACAATTACTTTGTCCTGTGCAATGCTGGACTCTACTACCTGTGCTATTATCTGGTGCGCTGTTTTTCTGACTACTAACCTTGGCTTTTCTGACTTCAGTAAAGCAAACCTTGCTTTATAGTCGGTTTTCATTTCCTTTCTTCTTCTTTTCTGTGTTTTTGTCATTTTATCTTGGTCTTTTTATTGTTTAAAAATTTATTGATTGCTTATCCTCTCTTTCATGCGAGCTAAACTTCTAAAATTACCGGCTCTTATTTCTTTCCTTAACTCTCTGAATTTTTCTTTCGTTATAATTTCTCTGTCTTTTAGATTTTTTAAATATGCTCTTAATTTCCTCGTTAACTTAACGTAATCCTGTTTCTTTGTTGTTGGTTTTTTTCTGGAGCTACCTCCTCTTCTTCTGGTCTTTCTTTTCTTTACTTTTCTTTTTCCCTTGTTCTCCTTTAATATTATTGCTCCTGAATTTTTTAAGTCCCTTATGTCCTGTTTTGTAATCGCTTCTTTAATTTCAGACAATCTTCCTGCGTTGAATATAATTTTTTCTTTTCCGATATTTAGTGTCCTTGCAACAAGTTTTCTTTTATTTTCCAGTTTCATTTTTATTTGTTCCCACGTTTAAAATTTCTATTTTCTTCTTTTCCGCTTCTGAAATTATTTCCAACTTTTTCTTGGCTCCTATTTTTGCGAGTATTGCTATCTCTTTCTTTCCTATCTTTTCCAGGTCGAGCTTGTTGTGAATCAAAACAGGAGTCATTCCTTTAATTTTTCCCGAAATTTTTCTTGGAGATTTGTATCCAACACTTGGAGGGCTTGGGTAAGATTTTCTTTTGAGACGCATCTTGCTGTCCCGCCCTTTAGGTTTTATCCATTTCAAAAGTTTCTTTCTCTTTTTTCCAAGTTTTGAATGTCTCGACGTGTCCTGTCTTAAAAATCTACGCTTCATTTTCTCTCCTGGGTTTTTCTACGATGAATATTCCATCCTGATAAATTCTTCTGTCTCTTTTTTTTATTTTTGTTGCTTTCTCTAAATTTGCAGCTGTTTGTCCTGCGGCTTCTTTATATAAAGAAGATAACGTTATGTTCTGTCCTTTTATTTCTACCTCGACATTTGGAAGAATTTCTGCTGTTCTAATTTTCTTTTCTCCCAAGAAATTGGATATGAGAAATTTTTCTTTCTCAATTTTTATTGATATTGGGAAGTGGATATGGCATATTTCTAACTTATAAGTGAATTTTTTTTCTAAGCCGTGAAATAAGTTCTTTATGTGCGCTTTTGTCGTCGATATCATATTATGGTGTTTCTTGTTTCCTTTTCTGCATTCTATCGATATTTTTTCGCCGTCTACTTTTACGTCTATTCCAGGAATGGATAACTTTCTTGTCAATTCGATGTCTCTCTTTTTGCATTTCAGTATTCCTTCTGAATATTCGCATGTTGTTCCTTGCGGGATTTTCATTTCTGTTTTCATTTGAGATTTCATCAGTAGAAATAAGCTATCAAGCTTCCTCCGATGTTTTTTTCAAATGCTGTTTGATGAGTTATCAGACCTCGTGAGGTTGAAATAATCAAGACCCCGATGTTTTTCGCAGGAAGAAATCTTTTTATGTACTTTTCTATTTCGTCTGTAGAAACCATGAATCTTGGTTTTATCGCGTTGCAGGCGTTGAGCTTGCCTATCTTTACATTGAGTTTTGTCCCTTCGGTCTTATAGCTCTCGACGTATCCTTTTAACTTTGCAATTGCTAAAATAGAAGTCAGCAACTTTGAATGGACCTGTATCTCGACTTCTTTCTTTCCTGCTCTCTTTGAGTTCATTATCTTGTTTAGTGCGTCTGCGACGATATCTTGTGACATTTTATTCTTTTTTCCTCCATAAGTTAGCATCTTCTAACATTTTTCTGAAGCTCTCATATTCTTTAGCTGATTCAACGTAATGAAAATTTTTTTCGTGAAAGCTATCAAAGATTACCACTCCAATTCCTCTATTTTGAGGCAAGGTATCGTCGAATTGAAGATATTTTATTTCTTGACTATGACGAATAATATCTTGCGAACCACCTTGCTCTATAAATGAATATCCGTAATGCTCGCCTGCAAAGAGCATTTTTCTTACCTGCTCTCCAATTGAAACTTTTACGATATCTCCAAATAATAAATCTGATAGCTCTTTCTCACTGCTTACACTTTTTAGCAAAGATTTTGTTTGCATTCCCATTTTAGCTATATTTCCTGAAGCCGATTTCTTCTGCAATTTCGCGGAAGCAGTGCCGGCAAAGGTTTAGATTATACTGATTGAGGTGGGCGCCGAAGCGGCCGCAGCGCTCGCATTTCCGTGCGGCGATTCCTGTTTTTCTGTCTTTCGGCTTTGAGTGTTTAAGAAATTTTTGCATTACCGCAGGTTTGTTCCTCAACTGCTTTGTTATTTTTTTCCAGTCAGACGCAGTCATAGTTCATTCCTCCTTAGAATCTCGTCTTTGGATTTATAGCCCTCATCATCGGCGTCTGTGAGAAGAACGTAAATAATTTTGTCCCTAAAATTTACGTATTCTCCGTTTCCTTTAATACCTAATTGCGCTTTCCCAATCACACCTCTGCCTATTCTTGATATGAAAGCAGCACGGTTGTATGAATCGCCTTCATTTTCTACTTCTTCGATTCCTAAAAAAACCATTTCAAAAAATTTCTCTCTGTTGTCAATTATCTTTCTTACTAAAATCTTCTTTTCTAACGGTAAATTGTCTATGTTTGTCATACCTTCAAATATTCTTCTTTTCACTAATTCCGGAATCATCTTACCTCCGTCGAGAAATTTTCTTTCATGAAGTTGATTATTTCTTCTTTCTGAACGTGCTGTCTGTCTGGGATTTTTCCTGATTTGAGTTTTTTTCTTTTGACTCTTGCTCCTGCACGCGAAAAAACGACTGTGACGTTTAAACCGCGAATTCCTATTTCTCTTTTATATTCTGTTCCCGGAATTTCTATGTACTCTTTTATTCCGAATGAAAAGTTATTCTCTGAAATTTGTCTTTTTCTCAAAGTGTTGTCGAGTGTTCCCAGTAGTCTTCTTAGCAGTTCTATTGCCCCTTTGCCTCGGAGTGTTACTCTTGTTCCGATTTCGAGTCCGGGCCTCACGCCAAAAGAGGGAATTCTCTGATTAGGCCCTGCCTTGATTAAATGGGCTTTTCTGCCTGATAACATTTCGAGAAGTTTTTTTGATTTTTCCAAGTCCTCTGCCTTGCCACTACAACTTAAAACTACTTTTTCTAACTTTATCTTTCTCATCGGATTTTCTGCGATTGTTGATAGTCTTTGTTTCATCTTGCTATTACGCTCATTTCATCTAAGGTAACAGAATTCTCCATGTCTTTTATTTTAATTTTTATTTTTTTGCCTTCGACGTTTTGTATTTTGCCTGTTGAACCTATGTATTTGCCTGACATAACAAAGCAATCTGCACCTTCTTTCAGAGATATTTTATTCTTTATTTTTCCGGACAAATCAAAATAAACTGTGTCTCCGACGTTTATCTTTTCTTCTGAAATCAAATTTGAGCCGTCGTGGAAATTAAGCTGCGTCTTTCTTCCTTTCAGTATTTTTTTGCCGACGAGCTTTGCTATTCTGTCTTTTGCCTTTGTTTCCTCTAGTTTAAATTTTCCATGATTTGTTAAAGACAGGATGTAGCTCTTGTCTGCTTGAAAAACGTTGAATAACATTATTCCTTCCCTGTAATCTCTGACTTCCCTTTCATTAATTTTTAGCAGTTTTTGTTTAATCATCTCCTTTACCTCTTTTTTTGTTCTTGCAAGTTTTAGCATGTCGCGAACTGCGATGATTACGGGGACTGAATTTTTTAAGCTTGACAGAGACCTTGCTACATATTTCGTTCCTTTCCTTGCTATTGGTAATTTCTTACTTGTTTGTGCTCTTGTTTGGTGCATTTTTCTCTCCTTTCCTTGTTCTTTCCAAAGAAAAAATTCTTTTTTTGTCTTCTAAATTTAAAGATTGTATCTGGAGTGAACTTGGCGAGAAGTATACGTTTAGTTTTGTTCCGTCTTTCTTTTTTCTCTGGATGTTCTCCAGTGTTACTCTTGATTTTTTTATGTCTACTCCTATAACCTTGGCTTTCTTTTTTTTGAAAGCTCCCCTCATGACAAGCACTTCATCGCCTTTCCGAAGAGGTATGTTTCTCTTGCCATGTTTCTCTCTGAGAGATTTTGAAAGATTCGCGCTTAAAAACTTATGCATTATGTGAAGCGGAGCATTTGTTTTGTATTTTCGTTGCTTTCTTGGCTGTTTGCTTTCTTTCCAGTGAGTTGAAAATTCTTGTTTCATTGCGATTCTCCGTTTTGCGTTTCTCTGAATCTGTCGTATAATTTTGCATGCAGCTCGCCGAGTCTTCTTTTGATTAATTCTCTCTTTGCGTCATATTGCTCAATAGACAATCCTTTTATTCTGTCCCTAAGAAAACTTGTTTCCAGTTCTTCCAATATTTTGGCAGCGTCTCCGTAAGCATCCACCGCAAGATGGAAATCTCTTTTATCCTG
>JACQLL010000077.1 GCA_016234025.1 Candidatus Pacearchaeota archaeon
AACGAAAGATTTAAATATGAGATTAATTATTTCAAATTATGTCATCAGATGTATATGCACATGTAAGAGCCAAGAGAAAGAAAGACGAAATATACGAGGCAGTTTTTTATAGCTATGATAGTTGTAAAGGATTCTTGGATTTTATTGCTAAGTTTGGCGAGTTTGCTATTCTCAACAGAGACTTCTTTAAGAGACCTGAAGGAGCAGCAATAGTGACGCCGAATATGTTTGATGAATTTGGAAAAGAACTTGCAAAATCCAGAGAAGCTTTCGCGTCTTCTAGAATATCTGCGATTAATGTTTACGATTTACAAGGAGAATTAATGCATACTTTTCCGAATGTAGCAAATCAATTAGCAGACCATGCGACAATAGGAAGATATTTGGTTGGCTTAGATGGAAAAGTTGAGGCGATTGGTGTTGTCTGTACAGCACATGATTTATTTAATTTGGATGAGAAAGAAAAGAAGAGTGTCCTTGGCAAAAGATTAGAAGGAAAGTTGAACTCTATTAAAGATAAACTTCCTCCAAGAAAGACGCTTTATTTTAGTGAGATTTACCGAAGAGGCTATTCATTTTATGGCAAATCAAAGTTAGGAGATGAAACAGAGTTGCCTCCTGTCAAAATTAAAGGTTTGACATTGACGCCTTTTCTTGCTTTTGTTGGACCCGAAGAAGAACATGAAAAAATGGGAAGATTATTACATGTAAAAGTACCAGCGTGGGAAGGTTTTGGCCGTTCCCAAGAATGTTTAGAAAATGTTTTGCATGCGGCAAGAAAATATAACTCTCCTATAGAATTTACTTAATTGATTTAAGATTTTAGCAAACTTTTATAAATATACTTTGTTAAGGATAAAAATGGTTTTGAAAATTATCGAGGCGACGCAGGCAAAGCCAGGCGCGATGATACTTATCGAGAACGAGCCGTACATTGTGAAGAGCAATGATATTTCGAAGTCCGGAAAACATGGGGCGAGCAAATGCAGGATTCAGACGTCCGGAGTTTTCAACGGAAAAAAGAAAATACTTGCTGTGCCGGGAAGTGAGAGGTTCGACGTGCCGAACGTTGACAAGAGAAGAGCGCAGGTGTTAAGTGTCGGCGAAGGAAGTGCCTCTGTCATGGATTTGGAAAGTTACGAGACGATTGATGTACAGATAAACGAAGACGTCAATGGAGAAGTAGCTGTTGAAAAACAAGTCGAACTCTGGGACATTGAAGGAATTAAAATGATTATGAGGGTTTTGTAATGACTAATAAAAATCGGCGTAACAGGACTGACGAATGTATCTCCGGGCTTATTCCAGATAACTATGAATCAGTTGACATTAATAGATATTTCTTAGAATCGCGCGGATTATTAAATGTGACAAAGACGCAGTGCAAATCTTTTCTGGAATCGAGACGACAAATATCAGTTATTAAAATGCAAAAATTAAGGAGGCAATACGAATAATGGCAACTAAAATTCCGGCGGCACAGAAGAGAATGTTTCAGGATGTTTTTGTCTGTAAGAATTGCAGGAAGAAAATAAGGAGCCAGGCAGTTAGAATTATTGCGGGGAAAGTTAAGTGCCCGAGATGTAATAACTACAATTTCAGGCCGATAAAAAAGAAATGATGGTGAACAGAAAGGAGATGCTGAAATAGTTTAATGACATTCCAAACTTATGATCTAATTTTTCTTGGTTTGTTTTTGATATTTGTGATTGTCTTTTTGTCGACGAGAAAGAAGAATCTTCATAGGCAGGGAATTCTTTATTTGTACAAAACGCAGTTTGGAGTGAAGTTTATAGACAAATTTGCCAAGAGGTTTGAGAAGATTTTGATGCCTGCGAGATATGTGGTTATTGGGTGCGGATATTTGCTGACAATTGTTATTGTATGGTTAATTGTGCAGTCGACTTATCTTTATCTAAAGTTCCCTATAGCGGATACGATTAAAGCGCCGCCGATTGCTCCTTTGATACCTTATTTTCCGAAGCTGTTTGGCCTCGAGTCGTTTTTTCCTCCGCTTTATTTTACATATTTTATAATTGCTTTGGCTATTGTTGCGATTTCGCACGAAGCATCTCACGGCATTTTTGCGCGACTTGAGAAGTTCAGGATTAAATCGACGGGATTTGCTTTTCTTGGTCCTATTTTAGGAGCATTTGTCGAGCCAGACGAAAAAGAAATGGCGAAGGCAAAAAAGTTTCCGCAACTCTCGGTTCTCGCAGCAGGGACGTTTGCTAATGTTGTCATGACTATTATTTTTTATGTTTTATTGGCTATTTTCTTTACAAGCATCTTTTCCCCAGCAGGAGCAAAGTTTAATAGTTATTCTTTTAGCGAGGTTAATGTAGCTGACTTAAATGTTGTCGGAAACAGTTCAATAGGAGAAAGTTTTGTTGAAGTTGAAGCGAACGGCGTGAATTATCTGGCAGTTGCAGGTTCTCTGGAGAGTGCGATGAAAAATTCTCAGGAGAAGATAATTGTTTTCGACGACACTCCGGCGATTAAAAACCAAATTCAGGGCGCAATAATTGAGATAGACGGGAAACCTGTAAAGAATATAGAAGGACTTTCCTCTGTTTTGGCTTCTTATTCTCCCGGAGATGAAATTGTTGTAAGGACTGCAATTCTGGAAGAAGGAAAGGGAACTATAGCGGAGACGAAAAGTTACGAAGTTCGGCTTGGAGAAAAAGAAGGGAAGGCTTTTCTTGGTGTTGCGTTTCTTGGAAATTCGCGGGGAGGAATTATCGGATTTGTTTATGAGAACACCTTCGCAAAAGTAAAAGAGCCGACGACGCACTACACTTCTTCATTGGGTGACTTTGGGTGGTTTGTCTATTATTTGTTGTGGTGGATAGTTGTCATAAATATTTTGGTTGCATTGTTCAATATGCTTCCTCTGGGAATTCTTGACGGAGGAAGGTTCTTTTATTTGACTATTTGGGGAATAACTGGAAGTGAGAAAGTCGGGAAGAAAACGTTTAAAGTAGTTACATGGCTTATTTTACTGATGTTTTTGGCAATGATGATTCGCTGGGTGATGGCTTTCTTTTGATTCGTTAATAGTGCTGACAAGGATTTCTGCCATTTTTTCTAGTGCAGATATTTCCTTCTCTTCGTATTTCTCTCTCAATTTTTTTATTCTTTGCCTTGAGCGTTTTTGTCCGACAATTATTGCATAGTTTAAATGAGGCGGTACGTCAATTAAACTCCAAGCATTCGCTAAAGCTAACTCAACTTCGAGTCCGTAGGAATAGTAATTGTTTCCATACGCTCTGAAATCCAGTGAATTAAAATACTTTCCGAAATTTTCATCAAGCGAGAGTTTATGTAATGTATTGTATAGATGAGATTGAGGTATTCCAGGATAGCCTGAACTATTTCTTTCTCTTAGTTTTTCTGAAGCAATGGCGAGCAGGCCGAGTATCGCGTCTGTTGTTCCTATCTCATGTTTTGAACTGTCCATCTAAGTCAGAAATTCAACTCCGTTTTTTGTGTATGCAACGATTTTTATTCCGACGGGGATTGAGAGCAGCGCAGAGATAAGAGCCATGTGCTCTTTGCCGCTGCCTGAAGCGATTGACAAAGCGACCTCGAAGTCGCCCGAGAGTTCGCTTGAGATTTTTGCCTGAATTTCTTTTTTTAGAGAGAACAAGTCCAAATCAGAATTTAGATTAATTGTCTTGCATTTTTGATTTGGATGAGAAAAATTTGTTGATGGGTTTTTCAAGATTATTATTTTGTCGCAATCCATTCGGTTGATTAGGGCGTTTATTTGCCCGATGTTGTCGGCGTCTTTTCCTAACAAGGTAACAAGTTCCATTTTTGAGATTGAGTATTTATTTTTATAATGATTGTTGTTTTATATATTTAATGGTGAAGAAAGGATAATTTGATTTCCGTAGATTATAAAAGAGAAACTTCTCGTAAAGTTTATAATGATTGATTAGTTTTTTATACAATGGTAAGAGACATTCCGCTCGGCGAGATAACCTTGAGGCGATATGAAAAGCCGTATAAAGCTTCGCGAAGAGAGTTGATAAAAAAAGTTTGCCTGTCGCTTGGTTTGCTGCAACCCGGAGATTCGCGAGACATCGTTGTTGACTTGCTGATGACTCTGGAAGAATCCAGAGTTAAAAAAGAATGGTTGAGTTCTTTTGAGATTCGAGACAAGGTTGAAGAGACGCGGAAAAAAAATTCATTAGAAAGCAAGGGACTTGCTGAAAGCAATATAAGAAGACAATTAAAGAGGTTGAGAGATGCGATGCTCGTCGATAAACAAGAAAACAAATATAGAATGTCGGAGTTTGCTCCCTTGTCTGAATTATTTGAGAATAAAATAGAAAATTTTTTGATACCTCAAACTGTTGAGAGGATTAAGGAATATTTGGGGAAACTTGATTCTTGATTGTTATGCCATCGGCTTGGATAATCTTTTTTCTACATCTTTTATAGTTTTCCGCACTTTAGTAGGAGATTCTTCAATAACTTCGTGCCAAGAATTTGGAGATTTTGTTTCTTCCCCGCTTAAAAAATCACCAAGAAAGTCAAGATGTAAACTACCGACGATTATTCCTTTTCTTCCAGATAGTTCTCTAATTAATTTTTGCGCTGTTGGGCCAATAACGTCATAATCTCTAACATTCATCGAAAACGGCTTGAACAATCTCCCTATTTCAGTGATTGCCGAGGCATTTCCAGATTTAGAACAATAATCTAAAAATGCTCCCCATTGCTGATTAAGCAAATCTATTTGTCTATTGCCTAAGGAGTATACGTGTTTGTAATAATTGATTATATCATTTACTATCACTGTCCCTCCAGGATTAATTGTTAAACCTAATTCTGTGGTCATTACTGTTTCATAGAATACTGCCATTTTCCTTGGAACGCCGCGATTAGAATAAACTCTTCTTGGGTCAAATCCTTCTTCCAGAAATCTTGAATTTCTAGGATTGGTACCGAAAGCAAGAGATTCATAATTTTGTATATGCCCATCATGTATTGGTGCTCTTCCATTTGTTTCGAATAGCAAATGCTCGCAATCTGATATGCTGTCCAGAAATTTTCTTTTTTCTTCTATATTTTCCTCTGGGTTGACATGATGATTCACGCCACATATCACAGTATTAATTCCATTTACTTCCCTGTATATCGGGTAATGTGTAAG
>JACQLL010000068.1 GCA_016234025.1 Candidatus Pacearchaeota archaeon
AGATAAAGGGGTGGGAGAGACCGATAATTAAAAATGGGCTTAAAGGATTTTCCTTGAAATTTTTTAACGAGCCGTTAACAGAAGAGAATGTGAGGCAAGTAAAAGACATCGAAGTTTTATCTGTATTTCTAAATTCAAATATTACAAAAAAAATTTTTGGCAAACTTCCGAAGCTGAAGTTAATCGTGACGCGTTCGACTGGCTTCGATCATATCGATTTAAATGAAGCAAAAAAGAGGAAGGTGATGGTATGCAACCGGCCTGTTTACGGCGAGAACACCGTCGCTGAACATACGTTTGCTTTGATTTTAGCTCTCTCTAGAAAAGTTCATAAGTCATACTTGAGAGCACAACAAAACGATTTTTCTATGGAAGGATTAGAGGGTTTCGATTTGGAAGGGAAGACAATCGGAGTTGTCGGCGCAGGAAACATCGGAAAGCACGTTATTAGAATAGCCAAAGGATTTAATATGAAAGTTATTGTTCACGACCTTCACCCTGATAAGTTTCTTGCAGAAGAGATGGACTTTCAATATGTGAGTTTTGAAACTATCCTAAAAAAATCTGACATTGTAACAATTCACATTCCATACAACAAAAATAATCATCATCTTTTTAATAAGAATGTTTTCGGAAAGATGAAGAGAGGTTCTATTTTAATCAACACGGCGAGAGGAGGAATCGTCGATACCGAAGCTTTAATTAAGGCATTGGAGACAAAACATCTTTCAGGAGTCGGGCTTGATGTTTTAGAAGGAGAAGAATTAATCAAAGAAGAAAAAGAACTTCTTTACGAACCAAAAAAAATAAAAGCACTCGAACAACTTGTAGAGGACCACATTCTCATTTCTAAGGACAACGTCGTCTTCACTCCGCACATTGCATTCTATAGCAAAGAAGCTCTTCACAGAATAATTGAGAACACTATAAAAAACATAAAGGATTTTAAGAAAGGAAAAGTCGAAGAAATTTGCAAGGTTTATTAATTCAAACTACTCTTAACCCCTCTTTTCTAAATCTTTAATTCTCCTCTCCAAATCGGCGATTTTTTCAATTAATTTTTTCTGTTCATCTCCGGGAATTTTGTCGGCTGAAGAAACAAAATCGTCAAGATACGAATTAAATAAAGTGCTTAACTTGCCTCCGAACAAATTCAGTTTTTTCTTTGCTTCTTTTACAAGCTTTTCATCAACGGTGATATTAACTCTTATTTTCCTCATCTTCTATGATTATACTATTTTCTTCAAGAAAACTCCCGAAATCTTGCTCTATAATATTTCCTTTAAAAAAAATAAATTTCATAGGAGTAATCACATGCTTTATTCTTTCTTCTATTATATAAGAAAAAAGTTCAGTGGACTTTCTTAATCTGCATAACCTTTCAAGCATTCTTTCGTTTGCATATTCAGGATATTTTGAAATCACATCGAAGATTGTAAAACTCGGCCAGCACCTTACAACTAAAGAATATATCTCTTTTTCTGAAGTAAGAGTCTCGCTTTTCTCTATTTGTTCTGTCAAATTATCGCATAAATTGTCAAACAATTCTTCGTCCAATTTCTCGTCCAACATTTTATCAAATATCTCTCCTTCAGCGATATCATAATAAAGTCGCGCCATTCCATTTTTGTAAACGAACAAATTATTGTAAAAACCAAAGCCGAGCCATTTTTCAAGCTCTTTTGATTCTCCTTCGTACCATGTCTTAATGCTGAATAAAGAACAAGGTCTTATTACGCTTTTTCTATAAATTTTCTTCATGTGCATTTATACACATTAAAGTATAAAAATCTTTCCTCGCAGTTAAGTTTAAATATTCAATTTTATCAGGACTTATATGAAAAGAATAAGCAAGACAAAAATAAAGAACAGAACGAAAAAGAAAACGAGCCCTTCTTTAATCGAAACAATCAAAGCGACGATGAAAAATCAAAAATGGAATGAAGTTGGAAAAATTCTTGCGTCTTCTTCAAAGAGATTTTCTTCTTTAAATTTATTTCAGATAGACAGACAAAGTTCTTCAGGAGACACAGTTGTTGTTATAGGAAAAGTTTTATCAGGCGGAGAATTGACAAAGAAAATTAAAATTTGCGCTTTGTCGATATCAGAAAGAACAAAGGAAAAATTAAAAGAGTCGAAATCAGAATTCCTCCCAATTCTCGAAGAGATAAATAAAAATCCGAAAGCAGAGGGGATTAAGGTGTTGCGATGAAAAAGATAAATTTAGTTTTCATATCCATAATTGCACTTGAGTTAGTTGTAATGGCTACCGGTTATTATTTTTTAGCTAATAACTGCGGTCTTGCTTGTGATTCGCCAAATTTTCTTAATCCCTTTGGTCTTGGTGAAGAATCACGCTGTAGAACTTGCTCCCGTGTCCCTCACCAAATATTTTATCCGGCAGCAGATTTATTTATTTTAACGGTTGTTCTTTATTTAGTTCATTTGTTTAGGAGGAATAAAAAATGAAAAACCAAATAATCATCGACGGAACAAGTGGAGTCTTAGGGAGAATTGCAGGCTTCGCGGCTAAACAGGCGTTACAAGGAAAAGGAATAGTCATAGTAAATTGCGAAGAAATTTTGATAACTGGGAATAGAAAAGGAATAACTGAAAAATATAAAAGGTTGAGGGCAATGGGTGGCTCAAGCATGAGAGGTCCAAATTTCCCGCGTTCTCCTGAACGAATAGTAAAAAGAACTATTCGCGGAATGTTGCCTTACACGAAAGAAAGAGGAAGAACAGCTCATAAACGGATTTTCTGCTACAACAAAACTCCGGACGAATACAAAGAAGCTGAAAAAATTCTACTAAAAAGAAAAATAAAACTCAAAGCAGTTAAATTATCGAGGATAAGCAAAGAACTATGAAAATAAGCGATTATGAAAAAATGATATTTGCAGGCAAGAGAAAAACGGCTGTAGCAAAGTTAAAGCTGAAAAAAGGGAAAGGAGTAATTTATTATAACCATTTGCCACAGAACGAACTTGGATTGTTTCATCGACTTGCACTTTCAGAACCGATAAGAATTTACAAGCAAGAGTTGGGAGACATAGAATATGATTTTTTCATAAAGACACGAGGCGGAGGAAAAGAAGCGCAGATTCAGGCGGCTCGTTTGGTAATAGCGAAGGCATTGGTAGAGACAAGCGGTTCAGAGGTTCTAAAAAAAGCGTACACTAAGTACGACAGGAACATGATAGTCCCTGATTTTAGAAGAAAGGAAACACGCAAGCCGGGCGACTCAAAAGCAAGAGCGAAGAGACAAAAGTCGTTCAGATAGCTAACCGCTAAACTTATAAGTCCTTGATATTCCAGAGTTATATGGAATTTAACAGAAATGGCTGGCGAGTTGTCTTAAAAAGAGACTCGAGAACTTACGGACGACTGCAAATTTATGAGAGAAGGGAAGACGAACCATTTGTTTCTCTTAGGCACAGCAACTCGCTACTAGAGAAAATTTCTACCGGGAATTTTCGAAGACCAATTTCAAGAAGGAAGTCAGAGCTTGACAAGATAAAGATAAAATATTTATCAAGAGTTGGTCCTGAAGAACTTGAGAAGAACCTCGCTTATGCTCTTCTTGCAGGATATCCAAAATATTCTTCAATTGTGGAAATTCCGGAAGAATTCACGCCTCTGTCTAATGAAGATTTATCGAGCTTAATCGATAATCTGGAGAGAGCTCCCTCAACTTTAACGCGCGAAGAGCAAGAGATTTTTTTCTCTAATATGATTTTCCACAAAAAAGATTTTTATCATAATGCAATCTCGATTTTAGAATCAGACACGACACCTAGCCCTACAGAATTATCAGAGCTCGTAAGAAGCTACTGCAGGACAAAAGCAATCTCCGACTTTTTGTTTCAAAAAAACATCAAATTAATTTATCTTGCACGAAACAGATATGAATCAACACTGGATGATGAAGAAAAAGAAGACGTGGGATGGAAGACACTTTTTGAAGCAGTTCATTTTTTTAGTCCTTGGCTAGGATGGAGTTTTACGAGTTACTTTATGAAGTCAGCCAAGAAAAACCTTAGGCGTTATAAAATTGCCAAAGGAGGGAAGCGTGTAGTGATAATGAATCTTGAATATTTAGAAAATGCTTCCCAAATAAGAGATTCAACATCGGACGCAGTTGAATTATTAGAATATCGAAGACAAAAATTTGAGGAAGCGATGAAAAGTTTGACGGAGAGAGAAAGATTTGTTATAAACCAGAGGTATTTATCTGACGGAGAAAGAGTAGTCCCGCAACAAGAGGTCGCCCAACTAGTAAGTCTTACCCCCGGGGGTGTAGGTGAAGTTGAGAAAAGGGCGAAGAGAAAAATTAGGGAATACGTGGAGAAAAATAGTCAGGTTTAGATGGAAAACAAATATACAAAATTAATTTTAGTTTGCGCGGTCATAGCCATGTTTATTTTATTAGGGCTCTATCAGGAAGACAGAGTTTGTATCGATGAGAAGTGCGTAAAAGTCGAAGTAGCAAAGACGCCTGCTGAAAGAGCAAGGGGATTGATGTTCAGAGAATCGCTTCCGGAAAATGAGGGAATGTTGTTCGTTTTTCCCGAGGAAAACATTTATTCATTTTGGATGAAAAATACTTTAATTCCGTTAGAGATAATCTGGATCGATGAGAATTTTAAAGTTGTCGATATCCAAAAAGCAGTCCCCTGTTTAGAAGACGAATGTCAATCATATATTCCAACAGAAGAATCGAGATATGTCCTGGAAGTTAATTCGAATTTTTCAGAGGACAATAAAATTAAGGTTGGCGATGAAGTAAACATAAATTAAAAAAGATAAAACTCAATCATTAAGTAATGGAAGAATACAAAGGAAGAAACTATACAGTAACTTTTAGTGATTCAGACCACGGCAGAACAGTCGCAGTAGTCAATGCAAGAAACGAGAGATGGAACTGTTCTCTGGAGCATAGCTCTTCTTTTTTTGAGAGAATATTAGCCGGCACTTTTCCTGTTCCTGGAGATAGAAGGTTCTCTCTTAGAAAAGTGTTTAAAAGATACACCCAATTTACGGGCCCGGGAAGGTTTCCGCAAAATCTTGGGTATGGAATGTTAGGAGAATACCATTGTTATTTCGACAGTCCGGAGTTATGCAATGGATTTAGGCCAGTAAATCCTAACAATTATTCAGGAAATGGTAGAGGTTTATCATTTTCGCAGGAACAAGAATTATTCGCGTCAATGGACTTTCATAGAAGAAATTTGCACAACACAGCCCAATCAATTTTTGGATTAGAACCCTCGAGAGCAAGCGAAGTGAGCAAGTTATTCAGCCTTATTAACTCATATAATTCCATAAAACCAATTATTGATGCACTCGCAAGAACAAGTATCCCTTTGATTTATCATAGATTGAAAGAAACAAGAAGGAGATTTCCTGACGTTGATGCTGATGAATTGACCTCTGCTCTTAGCGAGAGGCTTCTTATAGCACTGACTTTGTTTGATCGTAGAAGAGGACTGAAATTGTCAACATATGTTTGTGAGTCATTGAAAAGAACGGCCTATATAATCGCCATTTCAGAAATGAAGAGAAAAGATTCGCGATTTGTCGAGGAGTATAGCCCACCAAACACCTCCAGAGAACAAGCGCAAACTACAGAATCAGAGCTAAGAGCTGAAATGTTGAGGACTATTCTCGATAGAAATCTTGCGAGATTAACGGAAAATGAAGCGATAACTATTAGAGAGAGATTTGAAAACGGAAGGACCGAAATAGAGATAGGAAAAGAAATCGGCGTTACTGGGCAAAGAGTAAGTCAGCTCCAAAATAAAGCTACTGCGAAAGTCAGGAGAGCATTCAAAAGAGAATACAGAAAAGCTTTCGGAGATGTTCCTGTTTGAGTTCGACGTTATAGCAACTGACTTAAATATAGTCCACCAATTTAATCTTTCGGTTGCTTTATTGGTGGACTATTAGGGAACCAACACCGAGAAACTTAGTTGGTTCACTATAACTCCCCAAATTGTCAGTTGCTACACCGAGAACCTTTTCTGCTTTGCGCAGGTTCTCGGGGCCGTCAAGAATGCAACTGTCAGCATTCTTGAGG
>JACQLL010000070.1 GCA_016234025.1 Candidatus Pacearchaeota archaeon
CAGCTTGCTGCGAAGGAGCGAAGCGACGATGGGATCGCAAAATTTTAGGCAATCTCTTTATTTTTTGTCCAATCCGGCACCTTTAACTTAACAACGTATGGTCTACCTCGGCTTCATGAACGGGAAGAGGATAACGTCGCGGATTGAGTCTTGGCCTGTTAAGAGCATGACCATTCTGTCTATGCCGAGTCCGAGGCCTCCTGTCGGCGGCATGCCGATTTCCAACGCGTTGACAAAGTCCTCGTCGTAAGGATTTGCTTCCGCGTCGCCCTTTGAAAGCATTTTTTGTTGTTCCTCGAGAAGTTCTTTTTGGAGAATAGGATCATTTAACTCTGAATAGGCGTTGCCGAGTTCTACGCCCGCGCAAAATGGCTCAAAGCGTTCGATTAAACGACAGAGCTTGTCGTCTCGGTGCGTTTTGCACAATGGAGTTGTCTCAAGAGGATGGTCTAAAATAAAAGTCGGCTGTTCTAATTTATCCTCGCAAAAATGTTCAAAGAGCGCCTGAACTGCCCAGCCCCATGTTTTTTCTTTTATCTGAATTTTATTTTCATCTGCAAGAGAGAATAGCTCTCTGTCTGACATTTGGCTGACATCTATCTTTGCGAATTTTTTTATTGCCTTGTCCATTGTCATTCGTTCCCATGGCTTTTTGAAGTCGATTGTTTTTCCCCTGAATTGTATCTTAGTCGAGCCGTTGACTTTTTTAGCGACGTAAGAATAGACATCTTCGAAAAGAGCCATCATGTCATTGTAATCGGCGTACGCCTGATAAATCTCCATCATCGTGAATTCCGGATTGTGCCATCTGTCGATTCCCTCGTTCCTGAAATTTCGCGAGATAGTGAAGACCTTTTCATATCCGCCAACTATCAGGCGTTTCAGATAAAGTTCCGGCGAGATTGCTAAAAATAAATCTATATCTAAAGAGTTCAAGTGTGTTTTAAACGGACGCGCGTTTGCTCCTCCGTAGATTGTCTGCAAGTAAGGCGTTTCGACTTCGTTGAAATTTCTTTCTTTTAAGAATTCTCTAATGCTGTGAAAAATTTGTTCTCTTTTTTTGAAGACCTCTTTTGTTTCCGGAGTTATTATCAAGTCAAGATAACGTTTTCTATACCTTTCTTCTTTGTCCTGAATGCCGTGCCATTTTTCCGGGAGAGGTTTTAATGATTTCGAAAGAAGTGTTAGTTTTTTAACGAGAATTGATAATTCGCCTTTTTTTGTCTTGAAGATATTTCCCTCCACTCCTATGAAGTCGCCGGAGTCGATGTATTTTTTGAAAAATTTTCTCGCTTCTTCCGGAGTTTGTTTTTCCTGGAGGACTATTTGAATTTTCCCTGTATCGTCCTGAAGAACAGCAAATGCAATTTTTCCCAAGTCCCTGAAATTTGTAAGCCGTCCGGCTGTCTTTACTTTTGCTTTTATCGTTGTCTCTGGTTTTATCTTGGAATGCTTTTTATGGAGCTCTATTGCCTTGTCCTTTTTTTCAAAATTGTAAGGGTAAGGATTTACTCCTGTCGATTTTATTTCGTTTAGTTTTCTAAGCCTCTCTTTTATTATTTGTTCTTCTCTTCCCACTTCCAAATACAGGGATGTGTCTTTATATTTTTTTCTAATTCATTGTCATTTAATGTAGTAACATGAAAATGTAAGATTTAAATAAGATTGTTTTCATAAAGAGAAACGAAAGGAGGTAAAATGGACGAATCTGAATACGAAGATACGGAAGATTCCGATGACGACGAAGATTCCGATGACGAAGACGAAGACGAATCAGACGACGAAGATTCCGACTATTGAAATAGGGACCTCTTAAATTTTATATTTTTAATAGCTTAAAGGCGTTAAAGCCCTGGAATTTTTCTTCTTTTTCTTCTACCTTTCTTATTTGAGTGTGCCTTGAGCCACGTTGGCATATCGTTGACATTTCGTCGACTTTTTCGTGGTCACCTTCCATAAAGACCTCGACTCTGCCATCCTCGAGCTTTCTTAAAAAACCTCTTACATTCAGCTTGTCTGCATTTTCTTTTATGAACTGGTCGAAGAACATTGACTGGACAGAGCCTGTTATGAATAATCTCATTGCCTTTTTCATAATTTAAGATGTTTGGAGAAGTTAATATAGATTTCTGTCTTTACATCACCTATAAATTTTTATACTGGTTTATTCTTTTAATTTTCTATGGAAGTGATAGAAGCTCTTCGGAATTTTATGAAGGAGCGAGAAGTAAGTTCGGAGAATTTGAGTTCCGGCTCGAGGCCTTTGCATGAACTTGTCGTTAGCGTGAATTTTATTGTTCATGACGTCGTTGCTCAAACACATGGAACATCTTTCACGCCGACGTCCGAGTGGATGATTGGCGGCAGTTCTCCTGTTTATTGGGGCGGTTTTACATCAAGTATTATTTTGAAAGTTTCTCCAGACGACAGAGATATTCCTGTTAGAGAACTTACATTTGACGGCTTTTCTCCTATTAGGGCTGGTGATTACATTTCTGCGAAAATTCCACGATACGAAGAAAAGAAATTCAGCGAGAATCTTCACTCTAAGGGAAAGACGTTATATTTTGACAGAGATTTTAAAGAGGAAGAGCGCGCGATTGAGTTAGCAATCATTTCAGATGGGAGAGTTGTTAGAACAGACAGGGCGGTTGATTATCGAAGTTAATTCCAGTCCTCTTGTAATGTATACTCTATAGATTCGGTAGGCTTTTTCTCTTTTACCTCTGACGATTCGTCGATTAATTTTAAGTGAGGAATTGTTTTCCAGTCCTTGTCGAGGAGTTTTGCCGCCTGTTTGTCTATTTCCAAAGGCAGTCCTGCTAAGACGTATGACTTTATCGAGGCGTCTGTTATTGCGAAATCAGGCATCTTGCATTTTGTTATATCGTGGATTGAGTACTTTATCGGCCATTTTCTTATTTTGCTTTTGCCTCTGGAAAAGAAACCTTTGTAATGACTTTCGGGAAATGCGCCGAGCATGCCGGGAAGTGCGCCGGAGATTATTGTTTCTTCGTCCTCTGCTAATCTTGACAAAGAGATAACAAAACTTTCTAACATTATTTTTGGGAAGTTTATTGTCGAGAATTTTGAGAAGTGGTAGTTTTCTATTTCCCGCGTTTCTGTGTTGTTAAGGTCGACTAAACTTACTTCGTATTTCTCGGCGAGCTTTCTGTAGCCGAGCTCCGCAAATAGTTCTCCTGTGTCCTCGCCGTCAGCGCCTTCCGCGATGAATATTTCTGTTACCGGATTTTTGTTTTCGATAATAAACTTAAGGACGGCCTCTGTAAAATTAACAGAAGTTGAGCTTCCTGCTGAATTTGAGAGCGTGATTTTTAATAAGATTTTGTCGTGTTTTTTTATTTCTCTCTGAAGCTTTAAAATTTCCAAGAGTTTCGGTACGCTCTCTTCATATGACTTAAATTTGATTGATGCTCCCTTTGCCATTATAATTCGAGAAGATGAGAGTTTTTAATTATTCTTGTGGTAGAAAAGATTATTTTGTCTGCCTTTAATTTAGAGAACTCTGAATTTTCTCATGAGTTTGCTGTCTCAACTTGAAATAGAGAAAGGTAGTTTTTAAGAACTGGCTCAAAGAAAGGCTTCGCCAGCATCAAACACCCCAAAAGCACAGCTGCCGTAGCCGTCCCAGTCGTAGCCACAGACGACCAACCAGTAGTCGACGTCCCTGTCGGAATTCAGACCGGCAACCCTTAAGTCTGTTTCTCCTTTTCTATTAGTGGGTTTGAAACCATCATAAACAAAAACTCCTTCTGGATACAATCCTGAATTAAATATTTTTGGAAGTCTTTTTGCTTCTTCTTGAGTGTGTTCAAAACCGCGGGCTAAGCCAGATTTAAGAAATGTTTTGTGCTCTTGTTCTCCAAGTTCGTATGTGTCTCCTGGAACGAAAGCGAAATCTCTAAGTTTTTCTCTATTTCTCACGACGAAGATTCCATTGACTTTTTCAGTTTCTGTTAGATAAGAGTTAAGAGTTCTTTCATCTGTTACAAATTCTCCACTTTCCCTCGGAGGATTCAGAAAAACTCCTTCTGACGCTCTCACATAAGGTCCTAACTGCAGCCATCTCGAGTCGAGAATTTCCCCTTTCGTTCTTTTAGGATTCTGAACTGCTATCGAGATAGATTGCGAAATAGTTGCTGGAGAGAAATCAATTTCCTGACCCGGAAATTCCGGAGAGCTGTAACGCTTTGCCGACATTGCTACCTTAACATTTGTGAAATGAGTGCCTGGGCCGAAAAGATAAAAGACTAAATTTCTTCCTTCGTGTTCGATAACAGGAAATTCTCTTGTTGATTGTTCGCCTATTTGTGTTGCTGTGATTGTTCTTTGTTTTTCTACCATGAATTTCCGAGAGATAGTGATTATTTAAAGATTTGTGTTTTGTTATCTTTTACAAATTAATACAATTTCAATTTTGGTTCTTATTATTTGTCAGACCTCTATTAAAATCAAAAAGTCCTTTTTGTTTTCTGCGGACTAAAGTCCGCAGTTTGCGAGGACTTTTGGATGTTCGAAGTGTTCCTCGCACTAAAG
>JACQLL010000071.1 GCA_016234025.1 Candidatus Pacearchaeota archaeon
CCCTAATAGTCCACCAATAAAGCAACCGAAAGATTAAATTGGTGGACTATAACTATTTAAATAAATATTATCTTGTTTACGAATGGAAAGATTGAAAATTTATTTAATAATTCTTTTGACTATTTTTTCGGCCTCTTTGCTTGCAGTTGTTTCCAATGTTATTGAGAAGAGAGGAGATGATATCATAGGTTTTGCGGTTAATCAGAATCCCCCGACGCAAATTCCTGCGTTTCCGGGAGCAGAAGGTTTTGGAGCGGAGACGAGAGGAGGAAGGGGAGGCGAGGTTGTATTTGTCGATAATCTAAACGACGAAGGTCCGGGCAGTTTGCGTAATGC
The DNA here is from genome assembly GCA_016234025.1 of Candidatus Pacearchaeota archaeon. Classification (GTDB taxonomy): domain Archaea; phylum Nanobdellota; class Nanobdellia; order Pacearchaeales; family GW2011-AR1; genus UBA73. The sequence continues at coordinate 337 of JACQLL010000071.1, forward strand.
ATTGACAGAGATTAACAAACCGCGAATAGTTATGTTCAGGACGTCCGGAGTAATTTACCAGATGAGAAGATTACAACTTGACTCATCTGATTCTTTCGTGACTGTTGCGGGGAACACGGCTCCGGGTGACGGAATAATAATTGCAAACTATCCGATTGAACTTGAGAACGGATTTCACGACGGAGTGTTCAGATACGTTAGAGTCAGAACCGGAGCGAACGAGCCGTATGTACCGACGACACAACAGAATTATGCAAGTTGTGATTTCCCAATTGAAGAGTGCAACGATTTCGTTCAACCTGCTTTTAGTATTAAAGATGCGTTTAATTTGCGTTCAGGGGTTTCTAAAGTTATAATCGATCATTCTTCTTTTTCATGGGCGGTTGATGAGGCAATCGCTGGCGGGAGTAATTTAGAGGATATAACATTTCAGTGGTCGATCATAGCCGAAGGAAGTACGGAAGGTCACGTCGAGCCGGATCATTCAATGGGAGTTTTCTTTGCAGGCCCGAACATGAAGAGAATAAGTTTCCACCATAACTATCTTGCGAACATGAGAAAAAGAAATCCTAAATTTGAAGCAGGAGATTTCAGATGGATAAATAATGTTAATTACAACATGAAGGACCACAATTTTGAGCTGCAAACAAAAGATAATTTCCTGGAGATGGACATAATTAACAACTACTTTAAAGAAGGACCTCTTAAAGATCCTTCAAGAGATTTCATAATCGTCAGCGGAACAGCTCCAGGAGTGCCGACGCCAAGTTTCTACATAAGCGGAAACACTGCCGTCGATGTGAACGGAAATCTTCTTAGCTATTTCAATCCATTAGACCAATGGAGTTTAGTAAAACGAAATGCAGACAAAGAAATAATTGAGGCAAACAAAAGGAATTCTCCTAAATCGACGCAACCGATTTTCTCGATAACTATTGAGTCAGCAGAACAGGCAAAGGATTTAGTTTTAGCAAATGCCGGCGCGACTTTGCCGAAGCGAGATTCTGTTGATACGAGAATTGTCAATGATTTTTTTTCTGGAACAGGCAGTTTGGGAATTAGAAGCGGCTATCCAGGTTTGCGGTCATCTCAACCTCCTGCTGATTCTGACAACGACGGAATGCCTGACAGCTGGGAGACGCAATTTAGTTTGAATCCGAACCTTGCTTCTGATAACATCCTTGACTCTGACAACGACGGCTACACAAACTTAGAAGAGTATATATACAACACGCAGCCGACTGAAACGCAAGATGCACAGCAACCGCAGCAATATTATCGCTTTGAAAATAATATTTGTGTGTTAGTTGAACTTCTGCTTTCTGAAGTGACAGAGAACGATTTCGTGACGAGAGCGGAGTGCGAAACAAATATAATTGCAGACAGCGACGAGTTGTCTTATTATCGTTTTGTGAATAATGAATGCTCTCTGGTTACTTTGTCGCAGGAAGAAAGGACAACTAACGACTACGTCACGAGGCAGGAATGCGAGAGTTTTATCGTCGTGGAAGATGCGCAAGCAGGCGAGGAAGAATCTGGAGGTTCAGGAGCAACGGCCAACTTGCAAACAGAACCTGAAGAAAATCTTATAGAAAGAATATTGGCTCTCAAAGACAACGAGCCAGAGCTAATGTGGTCGATAGTCATTGCATTAGCAAGCGGGAGTTTGATAATGTTAATAATAATATCAAAACTATTAAAAAGACAAAGATTTTACAGAAATTATGAGGAAAGGTAATGTTTCTGTCTGTGTTTTATTGATCATTCTTCTCGAAAATAATCAACTTAGTTTGTTACATTTATCACAATGGTTTCTTCATCCCACAATTCTCCATCAGTCACGTTGAAGGTTACATTGTAGTTGCCAATTGCATCATTCAGTGGAGTCCAATTAAATAATCCTTGTGCAGAATCAAAAGTAAACGCAAATGAAAATGCATTTGGTTTAGGCAGAATCTCTCTGGCGTTAGTAAAGTAAGTAAGGGTATCATTATCAGGGTCTGTTGCATTTAAGTCAATCATTAAATTTTCATTTACTCTAACTTCTTGATTTCCAATGGGGTCGAGGATTGGCGGGGAGTTGGTTTGATTAACTCTAACAATTATGGTCCTATTGAAGATATCGTTTCCAGGATTTGTGTCTATAAAATCAGCAAAGGGACTTAATATCGCATATACCATATGGGCTCCTGTAGGGTATGGACTCCAGCTTACATTGGTGTTAATTGTTTGATTAACCACTATGTCAAATAAGGGAGATTCTCCAATTAAGACTCCATCTTCATAGGGGAGACCATCAAAGAAAAAAACACTTATATTTGACACTTTTTGCCCGCCCAAGTTTTTTATTTCTGCCGTAATCTCAATTATTTCCCACTCCATAGGGCTTTCATCAGAAAATGTTAAATTTAAAATAGCCAAATCTGAATTTTTTTCTACTGTAAAAGTCTTAAAACCTTCTCTCGTAAAATTAAATCCTTCATAGTTACCATCTACTAAAGAAGAGATTATATATCCTCCTTCTATCGAAGTGTCTGAAAAATTATTGCCGAATATTGCATCACCGGGATATCCATCGTCATGTAGCCCATCATCAAATAAAGGCAGAATGATAACATCGTTATTAGGTTTTGTTATTTCTACACTGATATTTGAGTCAATCACCGTTGTATTAAATAATGTTACGCCGATAATTTTAACTTGCTCATTTGCTTTATAGGTGTAATTATTAGTCCCTATACCTGTAAAGAGCAGTGTTTCCATTACCGTGGTTATTGTATAACTTTCAACTCCACTTACATTTACGCCCTCTATCAAAAGCACCCACTCTCCTGGTTCGGGATCGCTTATCTCATAAACCTGAGATATCATATTATTTTTTGTATAATTTACGTTTGGGAAAGTCCCATAATTAGAGATATTGATTATTTCCTTGCTTGGTGTGATAAGGGTCAACGGAAGATCAGAGAAATTTTGCCATATATGGATAATTGCCATTTTTTGGATTGTTGAGTCTACACTTAAAGAATGGTTATTTCGGTCGCCCTCTACAATTAAGCTCTCTATTTCTAAAGGAAAATGAACTGGAAGTGGTTCTTCTTCTATCGGTAAGTCGCTTCCTCTGTTGTCCATCTCTTCATTGAATGCTAAATATCTCTTCACTTGGGCTATAACATCCGGATGTTTAGCCATACCAACCAAACCAAGCGATTCAACAAAGGGAGGTGTAACAAAGTGAAATCCTCCCGGTATTTCAGTATTTGGAACATATCGGTCTCTACTGAATAAATCCATACTGTCTACATGCACAACAAAATCACCACTATTATGAATACCAAGTCTTTGAATTTCCCTTTCGCCAATGAAAGGAATATTTATCATAAAGGGGGTGTGTACCACTGTAGGCCACCCAGTGCCCTCAATGTTATAATAATACACTCCATTAGGCGGGGGAGGAAAAGTATCATCTCTTGGGAATTGTACTGGCCAAGAAGAATGAATTGCTGAATATATGTTTGAGTTAAGTTGTGCCAGAAATACACTGTGCGGCTCCATCTGTATCGCAGATGGTCCAACAAGATTATCCACTGTATTTTGTAATGCTTGACGGATAACTATACCTCCTCCTGGCGGCAAGGCGACAATTTTACTTATCACAACAGAAACTGCATTCACCGAACTCTTTCTTAGTAAACTTAAATCACTTCCATGATTAGGTGTACTTAACATTATTAATTTTCTTACGTCATTTCCAAAAAGAGGTTTTTGGATATACCATCTTGATTCTAAACCTCCTTGGCTATGTGCAACAATGTCGATTTTTTCTACCCCTGTTACGATTTTAACTCGCTTAATTGCGGCATTAAGCTGTCTTGTAAGTCCTTTAATATCTCCGTTTGATGGCGTGAAACCCGGCAATCCTAACATTTCTCCTACTCTAAAAACTTTATATCCCTCCTTCTCTAATTCTAATTCCATTGTGCCCCATACACTATCATCTGCATAAATTCCATGCGCTAGTAAAACAGGAGTGCATTTTAGACTACATCCAGTTTTATTAAAATCGTCCCACCCCTGAGCAAAATCACAAGTGTTGTTGATACCTAAATTAGCAGAACCGCCAGACCGAGTTATGTCAGTCATGTTATTAAAACAAACAATATTTCTAGTAGCATTATTATAGCTAGAAGATTCAAATACCACCCCATTTTCTTTATTCTTTTTTACGGTATTGTTGACTAAGACGTTATAACTAGAGCTAAAAAAAGTTATTCCGTCTTTAATATTGAAATTCAGAGTATTATTTATTAATCTGTTGCTGATTCCATTATAAAGATAAATCCCACTTTCCGTATTGTTAAATACATTATTATTTGTTATGTTATTATAATCAGAATTCTCTAAAAAGATTCCGCTTTTGTTATTTTCGTTTACTATATTCCCGTAGATAGAATTGTTGTTTGATCCACCATAACCTTGTAAACCTAGTAAATATATCCCATTTAGATCATTGAAACTAATGGTATTGTTTAGAATGTTGTTTGAGTTACTGTAGTACAATAAAACACCATTTCCATATAATGGAGGGAAAAACTTTTTGTTGTTCATTATAACATTATTTGTTATATTATTGTAATCATTGCTGATAAACCCGCTTACCCAAATACCTGTTCCATTATTGTTCGATATATTATTGTTATCAATTATATTGTTCTTACCAGAAATAAGAAGACCTATTCCCCCATTTGAATTTATTACATTACCAATTATCCTATCTGAAGCATTAAAGGTGTAAACTCCAATAAATCTGTTTAAACTAACAGTACTATTAACTAATAAGTTATCACGTGAATTTTCAAGCTGAACTCCCTTGTAATTTGAGTTAAAAGAGCCATTAACAATAGTATTATTGAATGAGCGTGCAAGATAAAGCCCTGTTTCAAACTGATATTCGTGACTAGTAACTATCTCGTCATCATTCTCATGTAATGTATTATCATTGGCGATGATGTTTTCAAAAACATTATCTTTTGAGTTCTCAAGGTAAAATCCTATAAAGTTTCCTGACGAGTTTATATTTGAAAAAATAGAGTCATCAGTATTTAGAATAAGCATTCCATTATTCCCTCCAAATCTTGAGGAGTTGCTCCCTTCAATAATCACATTGTTGATAATAGAATTGTCAGCGTTGCAAAGAATCAACTCAGAGACGCGTTCGTTCTCAAGATTAACCTGAGAATTGAAGAATTTTATGGGCCTGCCACCAGAGCCAATATTATCTTCTATTATGTTATCGCAAGTAATAGGACTCCCTCCTTTATAAAACTCTATATCGAAATATGAGCTCTCATTTATTTCATTTTCTCTTATCACATTTTCAGTGTTTTCTGTATAGTTGGTGAAAAAAATTCCAAACACTGTTGATGTTATGCTATTCCCAACAACCTGGTTTCTTGAGGCGCCATCGAATTTAACTCCATACACTGCATAGGTGATATTATTGTTTGTGATAATATTCCTTGTTGATGACCTATCAAGAGAGACAGCCATATTTTCTCCTCCGATAAGTTCAATAGAATTGCCTCTGATTATGTTATCAGAGGAAGCCGCCAAGTATATCCCTCTGGAGAGCCCTGCGTAGGAGAAACGTAGTATGCGATTGTCCTGTAAAGTATTACGGTGAGAATTTTCAACCCGAAAGCCATAACTTGGTTCAAAATCAAAAAGATTTCCAAATTCAACCACATTATTTATAAGTAAATTGTCATTGAAATTAAGTAAAACTCCTGTATTAAAATCTTCTATATTGCAGTTTTTTATGACGCTGTTTGGGCTATTGACAGTTATCCCACTTGAATCTAGATCGTCATTTATCAAACCACGCAAATAATGTCCGTTACAATCTAATGTAACCGGCTCATAACCTTGAATGATTAAGCCGTCTTGCGAATAACCACAATTAATATCATAATCCATAACTTGGCTAAAAACTAAAGTATCACCACAATTACATCTAACCTCCCCGCCACAATCAGCAGCGTCAACGCCGACAACACCGAAAATAACTATAGAAAGAAAAATTCCGAGAAAAATAAAATATCTGACACCTCTCATCTCTATATTACTAACTCTCATCTATAAATAGATTTCTAAATTATCACTGCGGGATTTCCTAACACGCTGTCTTTGTCTTCCTCTTCAAAGTCGGCAACTATGGCCTCTGTCGTCAGAACCATGGAGGCGATGCTTGATGCCGTTTGAAGAGCGTTTCTGACTACTTTTGTCGGGTCGATGACGCCTGATTCAAACATCTTTACATATTGGTCTGTCTGCGCATTATATCCAAATTCTTCTCCTTTGTCTTTTAGATTTGCGAGAACTTCGGAGCCGTCCTTTCCTGCGTTTTCTGCGATTTGCCTTAGAGGACCTTCAAGCGATTTCTTGACAATTTTTACTCCGATTGCTCTCTCGCCTATGAGATTTAATTTATCTAGTTCTTTGATGGCGTGTAACAACGTTATTCCTCCTCCTGCGACGACGCCTTCTTCGACTGCTGCTTTTGTTGCGTGCAGTGCATCATCTATTCTCATTTTCTTTTCTTTCATCTCTGTCTCTGTCGCTGCACCGACGTTGATTACGGCGACGCCTCCGGAGAGTTTTGCAAGACGCTTTCTTAAGTCCTCTTTCGTGTATTCTGAATTTTCCGCTTCAATTCTAGAACTTATTGAGCGCGCTCTTGCTTCTATTTTGTTCTTGTCGCCCTTTCCCTCGATAATTAATGTCTCGTCCTTGCTGACTTTTATCTTTGAGGCAGAGCCTAAGTCGGCTAAACTGACATCTTCTAATTTATCGTCCTTATCTTTGCTTATCACTCTTCCACCTGTCAGGACAGCGATGTCTTCTAACAATTCTGCTTTCTCGTCGCCAAATCCTGGTGACTTGACTGTGCAAACTTTTATCGCTCCTCTTAACAGGTTAATTACTAAAGTAGTTAACGCTTCGCCTTCAACGTCTTCTGCTATAATCAACAAAGGTCTTGACTCGTTCGTAACTGTTTCTAAAACCGGAACTAACTCTTTTATGGTTGAGATTGTCTTATCAGTTATTAAGATATAAGGATCTTCGTAAGAGGCCTCCATTTTTTCCTGGTCAGTTACCATGTAGGGCGAGACGTAGCCCTTTTCAAATTGCATCCCTTCGACAAGCTCCAAATTTGTCTCGATGCTTTTTGCTTCTTCGACGGTTATTACACCCTTGCTCCCGACTTTGCCCATTGCCTCTGCGATTAGTTTTCCGATGTATTCGTCGTTATTTGCAGAGATTGTCGCAACTTGAGTAATCTGATTTTTATCGTTTACCCTGACTGATTTTTCTTTTAGGTATTTAACTACTTTTTCTGTTGCCGCTTCTATTCCTTTTTTTATTTCAATTGGATTGTTTCCGGCTGTTATGTTTTTCAGTCCTTCTGCAACCATTAGTTGCGCGAGCAAAGCCGCAGTGGTCGTCCCGTCGCCAGCTTTGTCCTGCGTTTGAGACGAGACCTCTTTTATCAGCTTTGCGCCGATGTTTTCAAACTTGTCTTTCAGTTCTATTTCTTTGGCAATCGTGACTCCGTCGTTTGTAATAAGCGGAGACATCGACTTGTCTAAAATCACGTTTCTTCCCTTTGGTCCGAGAGTAACCTTGACTGTGTTCACCACTTTGTCGATTCCTTTCATCAAGGCATTTCGCGCATTTTCATCGAAAATTATTTGTTTAGGCATTTTTTTCTGACCTCTCGTTATATGGCTTTCCGACATCCGGAAGTTCGTCTCCTGCGAGGTATCTTATTAAGGCGAGAGCTCTTCTTGTGATATTATCCTCTGGCTCTGTATGTCCATTACCTAAAATTTTTTTTAATTCTTGTCCTGCTTCGCCGGTAGGATTGTATTCTCCGGGAATTCTTGTTAATATCGTCATTAATTCTCTGTCAACTTCAATTAATCTACTTTTAATTCCTTCCATCTTTTGCCCCCAATCTTTCCGCGAGTTTTATTAATTCTTCGCCCGCTTCTCTAAAATTATAATTGCTTTCCTTAGGAAAATATTCACTAACTCTAACGCCTTCTTCTCTTAACTCCCTCGCCATTCTGCTTTGTTCAACTACTAACTGCAGACGTAAATCAGAATAACGTATTTCGACAGAGCCATCACTCTCTATGTATCCAAGAGCCAATTTAGATTCTTTTCCTCTAACATAAAGAGTTCCACCTTGAACGAAATAATTTCTGCTGTTATCGACTATTTCAATTGTTCTTCCCTGCGATTGTTCTGTTTTCATTTCTGTCATTCTGCAACCTTTGCTAAAATATCTTTATACTCGACTATTAAAAGCTTGTCGCCGTTTAGTTCAAATTCTTCAGAACTATATCCTCCGTACAAAACTTTATCGCCACGTTTTAGCGGAATCAGCGAGCCGTCTTTCAGTGTTCCTATTTCAACGACTTCGCCTTCCTTTTTTCCTTCAGATGATTTAGGCAAATATATCCCTGATTTTGTTCTTTCTTTGCCTTCGACAGGTCTCAATACAATTCTTTCTCCTAATGGTATCAGCTTCATACTTTTTTATCTACCTTTCACCTTTATAAATTTTTATCTAATAAACTATATATATAGTGAACCAACTAA
>JACQLL010000078.1 GCA_016234025.1 Candidatus Pacearchaeota archaeon
AAACTTTCTTAAGAAAAAGATAAAAGAGAAAGAAGGAAAATTGATTTCTCCTGAAGGGGAAAATATTGGCAAACATCCTGGAGCAATGTTCTTCACAATCGGCGAAAGGGCGACAGAAGGAAAGGGATTTGAAATTGACAGGAAAAAAACAGGAAATAGAAGACTCTACGTTGCTGAAAAAAAGAAAAACAATGTTTTGGTGATAGCTCATGAAGGAGACCCGTCTCTTGAAAGAAAATGGCTTTACATAAAAAACTTTCATATAATAAACAAAAAAGAAAAACTTCCCGAAATGATGAAAGCAAGAATAAGACATTTAGGCGAGTTATTTCCCGGGAGATTGAAAAAAGAGAAAAGAAAATTAAAATTTATCTTTGACAAAAATGTTGAGGGAATTGCAGAGGGTCAGTCAATCGTTTTTTACAAAGGCGGAAGAGTTGTTGGCGGCGGAGAGATAATATTATAATGGAGAACAATTTTATTTAAAAATCCAATCAACCTGAAAACGAGATGAAAGGAGATTTAACTACTGACTCTAAAAAATTAGCCAAAGAGAAAACAAGAGAAATAAAAGAAAAAATCTCGTCACACCAAGGCGATATTATTCTAATATATAGAGAGTTCACGATGGCCTATGGAGGTTATCATTCAGGAGTAAAAAAAGTCATAGGACCAAGACCAACATATGCCTACTTTATAGAAACAGGAATTATCGATGGAAAACTAATAGCAAACTCCGCTCCGGAAGAGCAGAAAATAAATCTTTCGTCAGACATTTATACTTACAAAAAAGATTTATTAGTCCCAGCATTAAGAGTAATTTCAGAGTACCAATACTTAAGCCCTCCTTTCGAATTGACTAAGGATGTTTTAACAAGAGCTTCGGATAGAGCTATCTCATTCAGTTTGGATGAACTAATTGGCCGAAGATTTTCTCTTCCTGCCCTGTCTAATTTCGACATCTCCATCGGAGAAGAAGAGTTAATGAAACTGACAGAAAGAACAGGCATGAGAAGCGACTATTATTTGAGAGAGTTGTCTCATTTTCTAAAAAACCCTGATAGGTTAGACAAAATTAAAGATGATAGAATAAGCGCCCTGTCCGAAGATTTACTTCGCAGGGGAACACAAATAACTCTTTATCTCGATCGGCTTGCCCCGCTGATAGGCGACTTAGAAAGAGTAGAAATGAGTCCATACGGCGGCGACAAAGGCGACACGCCTGACTGGGGTTGGTCGCTTGAAAGTAGAGAAACAATAAAAAATTACGAGTCACTTAAAGGAGAAATTGAAAGAGAACGAGAAAGAATCAAAGAAACAATCAAGGAGCTTAATTCACTCGGAACAACAAGCAGAGAAATATCGACAGAAAGAATAATCGGAATCCACGGCGTTATTTCTCTCAACGAATACATTACAACTTTCAAGACAATCACAGAACCAACATTAAGAAAAAAAATCGAGGAAGCCGACTCAATCATCGCGAAAAAAAGGAAAAGATAATCTTATATATTCCTGATTCTTTTTTATTAAATGGAATTTGATTTTGTCGTTAAAAAGAGAAATTCGACAAGAAGCTTTAAAAATAAAAAGGCGAGTTGGAAAGATATCCTTGAAGCGATTGACGCTGCGAACCAGGGCCCGTTTGCGGGAAATCAAAACGATTTAAAATTTTTAATAGTCGAAGGTAAAGAAGCAATAAAGGATATAGCAGAAATTTGCGAGCAGGACTGGATTAAAGATGCCGGAATTATTGTCTTGATTTGTTCTGACGAAAAAAATTTGGAAAACATGTATGGAGAACGAGGAAGAGTTTATTCGAGACAGCAAGCCGGTGCTGCGATTCAAACGATGCTCCTCAAACTGACAGAAATGGGTCTTGATTCATGTTGGGTCGGAGCGTATTCAGACGTGTCTTTAAAAGAAAAACTAAAAATTCCGTCGCATATTCAGATAGAAGCCGCCATTCCAATTGGTTATGCAAAAGAACATGAAAAGAAAAAATCAAAAAATAAATTAGAGCATTCTCTTTATTGGGAATTTTGGGGAGAGGACAAAAGACAGAAGCATCACGAAATTGAGCGGGAGATTGATAAGAAAGTTTAATATGCCAAGATTTATTTTTCTGCGTATGAAGAGAATTATAGGAACTGTCCTTATTGCTTCTGGAGTTCTTTTTCTGATTTTAGCTCCGTCTAATATAACGGGCTCTGCTATTCTCTCACCAAGCGAGGGAAGATTTTATTTTAAGTATATAATCTCTTTAATTTTGTTCGTCGTCGGAATTTTTCTTTTTATTAGCAGGAAAACTTTAGATGCGATAATAATTTTAGGAACTCCGATTGAAGAAGATATTAAAGAAAGAACAGAAAAAGCTGTCGAAAGCAGCCGCAAAAAAACAGAAACAAAAGTTTTTGTAGCGAGTGGTGGAACGCCGGGTATTGACTTAAAAAAATATAAAAGTCAATCTCATATGATTTATAAGATGCTAAGACAAGCAGGCATTAAACCACTTGAGATAAGGATAGAAAATAAATCAGAAGATACTTTGGAGAACATCCTATATTCTTTGAGGAAAATTAACGGAACAGAAATCGGCGTTGTTTCGAGTCCAAGTCATCTTGACAGAGTCGAATATATAGTAAGAAGAGGCAAGGAAGATGGCTCTATCGATAAGAATATTCATATTTACCGTATAGAAACTAAAGAGAGCTTTGCTGATAAAATTTACAGCGTCCCTGCGTCTCTTCTAACAAGATATAAATTAAGAAAAGGTCTAAAGGACGTAAAATTATCCGAAGGATTTGTTAAAAAAATGAGGACTGCCTTTATCTACTTAGTTAAAATGTTCAGAGAAAAAGAAGAAAAAGAAAATTAAAAAGAAAAAATAAGTAAGGATTAGGATTATCTGAAGACCTCGATTCCCAAATCAGACATTTCTGCCTTGCCTTGTTCCTGCTCATGCATTGCATGCCTGCCAAGAACGTAAGGTGATTTGACTCCGGTCATTATAGTGATAACTCTGACTTTGTTCGCGAACTCTTTGTTGATTCTTGCTCCGATGATAACTTGAGCGTTTGGGCTGATGTTTTCTGTTACAAGTTCACCGACCCCTGAAAATTCTTCTAATTTGAAATCAGGGCCGCAAGTGATGTGTATTAAAGCTCCGCTAGCTCCACGATAATCGACGTCGAGCAAAGGTTGCGTCAGCGCCTGTCTTACAGCTTCTTCTGCACGATGGGTTGTGTCAGAATCTCCGATGCCTATTACAGCAACCTGTCCGTTCTTCATGATAGCAGAAACATCCGCGTAGTCAAGGTTAATCAATGATGGCAAGGTAATAGTTTCCACTATGCCTTTAATCATTGTACTGACTAACTCGTTTGCAACTGCAAATGCCTGTTCCATCGGAAGGTTTCCTGCAATGTCCACTAATCTGTTGTTGTCAATTATAATTGCTGTATCAACAACTTCTGTTAACTCCTGCAAAGCAAATTCTGCTTTCTCCTGTCTTGCCTTCTCACAATCGAAAGGCATTGTTATAACTCCGATGACAACTGCTCCTGACTCTTTCGCTAATTGCGCAAGAACTGGTGTTGCACCGCTGCCGGTTCCACCTCCGAAACCTGCAAGGACAAAAACCATGTCAGCACCACCGGCCGCTTTTTTCAGTTCAGACAACGATTCCTTCGCCGCTTCTCTGGCTTTTGATGGCATTCCGCCTGCTCCAAGTCCTCTTGTAAGCTCTTTTCCTATAAGGATTTTTTCATCCGCTTTAGTTATACTTAAATGTAAAGCGTCTGTGTTGACTCCGTAAACAGTTGCTCCGTTAATTCCTTTATTAAAAAGCCACGTCGCAGCGTTGCATCCTGCACCGCCAACACCGAAGACCTTAATGTTCGCCTTTCCCGCTCTTAACTCATCAAAGTTAATACTATGGGTCTCTGCGTTTTTTATAGCCTCTTTAGCAAAATCTAGCACAATCTCGTTTACCTCCTTTCATTTCTTTTTTAGTGAAGTGAACCCCCTTTATATATTTGATTGTGGTATTGTAATAATATTGTCGTGGCTTACAAAAAGTTATTAACTCAAAAATTATAAAATTTCATGGTGCTGGTGAAGATTCTCGGAGGAATAGACCTTGGTTCTGCGATAGTATTGCTGATGATAACTTTCGGTTTTGGCGTTCCGTCGTTGTATTTAATTTTTTTTTCGCTGTTACTCTTTGTGAAAAGTTTATTTGTCTTCTCGAAAGATTTGTTAAGCTTGCTTGATTTTTTTGCGTCGATGACGTTGTTATTCGAAATTTTTTTCGCCGTGCCTATTTTCTTGGTGTGGTCATTTTCATTTCTGCTCCTCGCAAAAGGAATCGTGAGTTTTCTTTGAAAGATTTTAGGCGATTTGCAAAATTCTCTTTAAATTTTTTCAAGAATGCCTGCTTCTATTCCTTTATCCCGGCAAAGTTCGACAAACTTTTCAGCGTCTTCAATTGTTCCGACGACGCCGGCGCCATAATGCATAGGTATTGCAAAATCAGGAGACAAAAGAGAAGCAACCTCTGCCGCCTCTTCGTAATTCATCACATACTCTCCGGAGACAGGAAGAAGAACAATAAAATCGTTGTCTCTTTTCCCGTATCCTGTTAAATTTTTCATTTCAGGAATCATGTCGCTGTCTCCTGCGTGGTAAAATACGACTCCGTCCAAATCAATTATATAACCGAGCCATCCTTCGCTCTTTGGGTGGAATTTTTTTCCGATGTTATAAGCGGGAACTGCGCAAATTTTCAAGTTAGCTAATTTAATTTCATCTCCCGACTCCACTATTTCCATTTCGACGTCTTTTATTTTGTTAACTTTGCTCTGCGCATCTGCCGGGACTATTATCTTCGTTCCTGATTTGGAAATTTTTTCTATGTCTTTTATACTGCAATGGTCGTAATGGCTGTGCGTTATAAGGATAATGTCTGCCTTAAATAAATTAGATGAAATGTTATACGGGTCGATAGCTATTAATTTTCCTGAACTTGAGGTGATTAAGAAACCTGAATGTCCTAAAAACCTGACTGTGTTTCCTTTCCATTCCATATCAAAAGAAAAAATCAAAAGGTTATAAACTTAATGTTCTGACTCTATAATTCTCGCTATCTCAAGCATCTTATTATCCTCGCCTTTTTGGCAAACGACCTGCATTCCGATTGGAATACCATCTACATTTCCCGACGGAATAGACACAGCGCACGCCTCTGCAAGATTTGCCGGAATCGTCAGCATATCAAAAGAGTAAATTTCTTCCTGACTCATTTTTACATCCTCTCCAATATCCCATGGCAAGAACGGAACCGTCGGCATGACGATGCAATCAACATTGTTTTGTTTAAAACAATCTTCGAACTCTTTTTTAATTACCTCTTTTACATCAAGAGATTTTTTATAATAAGCATTTTCGAACTCTGACTTTGTTATTTCGCTTCCGCCGAAGATTCTTCTTAAGACCTCGTTTCCGGAAAATTCTTCTATTTTTTTTCCGT
>JACQLL010000079.1 GCA_016234025.1 Candidatus Pacearchaeota archaeon
TCAATTTGACAACTTCAAAGTCCATCGGACCTTGAGGCCTCAAGAACTTTGTTATTGAAGTTAGAGATTACCGGTCGCGAAGCGAAAAATTTCGCGGAAATACTCCGCCGGCTTGCTGCGAAGATAGCGAAATTTTAGGCAATCTCTTTATCTTTACAGGAGAAAACTTCAAATTTGTAATGAACGGAATTGACAACCCTGAAATAAGAGTTAAAGAAGGAGAAAAAGTCAGGATTGAACTTACAAGCACAAAGGGATTTCATGATGTCAAAGTGCATCCACAAAAAAATCTTTAGGCGTGGAGCACTTTGAGCATCCAAAAGTCCAGAACAAACACAAGGACTTTTTGATTTTGTTATCGAAGAATTTGCAGTTGCTCTCGACCCAGTCAGAGATGGAGAAGGTTCAAGTTCTTTCGAATTTGTCGCGGACAAGAAAGGAACATTTGAATATTATTGCAGCGTCGGAAAACACAGAGAAAACTTAATGTTTGGAAAGTTCATTGTCGAATGATAGTTTTATAAAGATGTAAATTTTTTTCAAGTATGGATGAATTAAAAGTTGCATTAATCGCCGCTAAAAGAGCGGGAAAAATAATTCTCGGATATAAAGGAACAAACATAAAAATAAAAAAGGGAGACATGCACAACATAGTCACAGAAGCAGATTTAAAATCAGAACAGGAAATAATAAATACGATAAAAAAATATTTTCCCCGACATGAATTCCTGGCTGAAGAGTCCGTGAATAATCCAAGCAAGAAGTCGGAATATTTATGGGTGATTGATCCTATCGATGGAACAATGAACTATAGCCACGACTTTCCTGTTTTCTCTGTTTCAATAGCCCTCTACAAAAAAGGAAAAGCGTTAGTCGGCGTTGTTTACAATCCGATAAGAGAGGAATTGTTTCAGGCTAAAAGAGGAGCCGGCTCTTTCCTCAATGGCAAGAAAATAAAAGTCTCCAAGAACTCTCTGGAAAAAAGTTTGCTCTCTACCGGTTTTTATTATGGCGAAGAGACCGTCAAGAAAACTTTCAGAAAGATAGAATATATTTATGAGCACGTTCAGGGAATAAGGGAAACTGGTTCTGCCTCCATCGACTTGTGCAACGTCGCATGCGGGAGAACAGACGGATATTGGGAAATAAAGCTCGGCACATGGGATCATGCCGCGGGGAGTTTAATCGTTGAAGAAGCAGGAGGCAAAGTGACAGATGTCGACGGTAAACCTTATAGTCTGAACAATATAGGAGTCGTCGCGTCGAATGGAAAGATCCATAACAAGCTGTTAAAACTCCTGAACAAAAAATGAAAACAAGAACAAAATATCTGACAATGAGAACGAAAGATAAAAGAGAAATTGTAAACATCACTAAAGAAGTCGAGAAAGTCGTTGCGGAAAGCGGTGTGAAGGAAGGTTTGTGTTTGATAAACTCAATGCACGTCACTTCAAGCGTTTTTATCAATGATGAAGAACGAGGCTTGAAGGAAGATTTTCTAAAATGGCTTGAGAGTTTAGCGCCTTACGATGTAGAAAGATACAAGCATAATTTGACAGGCGAGGATAATGCTCATGCGCACCTAAAGAGAACAGTCATGGGAAGAGAAGTCGTCGTCGCGATAACGAACGGAAAACTCGACTTTGGTCCGTGGGAGGAGATTTTTTACGGAGAGTTCGATGGACAGAGAGACAAAAGAGTTTTGGTGAAGGTGATTGGTGAGTGAAGGTGAGAAAAATTCAGAAACAAACACTTGAGATAATAATCGCTGCAGTATTTGGAGGTTTAATTGGCAAAGCGATAGATATATTATCGACAGAGTTTGATAATATCAAAAGAATAACAATCTTTTTTGTTACAATTATTGTTATATCAATAATCCTGTATTTTTTGTTAGGGCAAATTTCTAAAAAATGACTCAAAAAACTTCCTCAGGACTGCTCATGTATAAATTCGATAAAGATGGAAACTTAAGAATTTTCCTTGTGCATCCTGGCGGACCGTTTTGGAAAGATAAAGACAAAGGCTCGTGGAGCATTCCTAAAGGAGAAATTGACGACGGAGAAAATGAACTATTTGAAACTGCAAGAAGAGAGCTATATGAAGAGACAGGAATTAAAGCGCCGGAAGAAAAAGAGAAATATATTGAACTTGGAGAGGTAACTCAAAAATCGGGGAAGGTTGTTTGTGCATGGGCGTTTGAGGGCGACTGGACTGGTTTATTGATGTGTTCGATTTATGTTGAAGTTGAATGGCCTTACAAGTCAGGAAAGAAAATTAAAGTTCCTGAAGTCGACAAAGCAGGATTTTTCAAAGTTGCGGAAGCTAAAGAGAAGATTAATGAAAGACAGAAAGTTTTTATTGACAAGTTGATTGAATTCCTTGCGAAATGATTAAATATTCTGGGCGTTCTTTTTATATATGGATAAAGTCGAAGATAATGTTTTATTAACAGATGAAGAGAAGGCATTGCTTAAAGTAAGTTATATTAATGAAGAGTCTAGAAAATTAGTTTCTTCAGCAAAATTGAGGGAAAATTTCTTGGGCTAAAATGAAAATGCCAAAAACAGAAACTGAATGGAAAAAGAAACTGACGAAAGAACAGTACAAGGTTTTGAGAGAAAAGAGCACAGAACTTCCCTTCACTGGAAAATTGTTGAGGAACAAAGAAAAAGGAATGTATAGATGCGCAGCGTGCGGGAACGTTCTGTTTTCTTCAGAAACAAAGTTTGATTCCGGGACCGGCTGGCCGAGTTTTTACGAAGTTGAAAAATCAGACAGCGTTGAGTTACACGAAGATACAACTATTGGAATGAGAAGAGTCGAGGTCGTCTGCAAAAAATGCGGCGGACATTTAGGGCATGTATTTCCCGACGGACCTCGGGAAAAAACAGGAAAAAGATATTGCATTAATTCGTGTGCTTTGGAATTTGAGAAGAAATAAGCAGAGAGTTTAAATAATATCTAACTTTAAAGAAGATATGAGAGAAGAAGTATCTAACTGGTTTAAGCAGGCGAAGAAAGATTTGAGCGCTGCCAGAAATAGCTTGAATTCTGGAGATTACGAGTGGGCTAGCTTTCAGGCGAATCAATCTGCAGAAAAAGCATTAAAGGCGCTTTACTTGATAGAAAAGAAAGGAATTGTGCCATCGCATAATTTAGTTTCTTTAGGCAAAATGTTGTCTGTTCCTGAGAATTTGATGAACCTTCTTAAAGACCTAAACCCAGAGTATACTCTTGCGAGATATCCCGATGCTGCGAATGCAGTTCCGTTTGAGATTTACACTGAAGAAAAAGCAAAGAGTAGAATAATAAATGCAGAGGAGGTCTTGAGATGGGTAGAGAAACGATTAAGTTAGTTAAAGAGTTTATTAGAAAAGCTTCAAAAGATTTTAAAATATCCCGAGTTATTTTATTTGGTTCTAGGGCAGGCAAAGATTATCTTGAATACTCTGATGTAGATATTGTCGTAGTCTCTCCAGACTTCAGCGGAGTTGATTTTTCAGATAGAATGAGAAAAATGTACGATTATTGGGAAAGCGAAATTGCTGTCGACTTTTTTTGTTATACCCCAGAAGAGTTTGTAAAATTTTCAAAGATGATTACTTTAGTAAGCGAGGCTGTAAGAACAGGAATTGTGATTAAGTAAATATTTGGTTAACATTATTTTTGTGCTTTGGAATTTGAGAAAAAGTAATTTATTTAGCCCTCTTCATCCCCAATCTTCTTAAGAATTTGTATCCCTCGCCGGACCAGAGAACTATCGACGACAAAGCAAAGAAATAGAAAAGCTCTGCGAGTGAGACACCGACAAATCCGAATAGTACCTTCAAGTACGGAATGTAGAGCAAAGAGATGAGTATTGCAAGAGAAAGGGCAAATGCTCCGATTACAAATCTATTCTTGAAGAAACCTATCTTGAAAACAGAGTTTTTCAAAGAGCGCATGTTGAACATATTGAAGACCTGCGTCAAAGAAAGGATTATGAATGCGGCGGTTCTGGCTTTTTCCTCGCCGTAAGGAAGGTACGTCCTGAAAACCAAAATTGTCATCACAAGCATTATCGCAGTCATTAAAATAAGAAAAGGTGTTATCTCTTTTGTTAGAATGTTTTCTTTTTTATCGCGGGGTTTTTCTTTAAGGACTTCGTGGTGAACCTGTTCCGTCGAGACCGCAACATCAGTAACTCCTCCGGTTATAATATTAAGCCAGAGAATTTGTGTTGGAAGAAGTGGGAGGGGCATACCGAGAAAAATAGTGGAGACGATAGTTATATGTTCGGCGAGTCCAGTCGTTACGAGAAAGAAAGAAGTTTGCCGCGTGTTTATGAAAACAGTTCTCCCTTCTTCTATTGCGTTTACGATTGAAGCGAAATTGTCGTCTGCAAGAATAACTTCGCTCGATTCTCTCGCTACGTCGGTTCCAATTAGCCCCATCGAAATTCCTATGTCTGCCTGTTTCAATGCAGGAGCATCATTAACTCCGTCGCCGGTTACTGCTACAACCTTCCCTTTTTTCTGCAGCGTCTTCACGATTTTTAATTTCATTTCCGGTGTTAGCCTTGCAAAAACCGAAACATTTTTTATGGCCCTCTCGAATTCCGAATCAGACATTGCTGAAAGCTCGGCTCCTGTCAAGACGGCGTTGTCGTTTGAAGACACGAGTCCTATCTCTTTTGCGATTGAGATTGCGGTGTTTTTGTGGTCGCCCGTCGCCATTAGCACTCTTATTCCCGCGGTTTTTGCCTTAGATATAGCTTCTTTAACTCCTTCTCTTGGAGGGTCGCTCATCCCGACTATACCGACGAATATCAAGCCCTCTGTTTCTTTCTCTGAAATCTCTCTGGCATCTGTCTTGATTTCTTTGTAAGCCATTGCCAACGTGCGCATCGCTTTGCTTGTCATGGAGTCGGTTTGTTCTGCTAATTTTTTTGCGTCGTCTTCTGTGAGTTTTGCTTTCCTTCCGTTTTTTAAAACGTATGTCGAATTTTTGAGAACTGCCTCAGGAGCGCCGACGACATAAATCTGCTTTACTCCGTTTTGTTCTGACATAATAGACAAAGATGCGCGATATTTTAGTGAAGGATTGAAAGGAAGCTCGTCCAATTTTTTTTCCTTGCCGTAAAGAACTCGTTTTTTTACTCCTGCTTTTTCTGCGAGAACGACGAGAGCGGCTTCTGTCGGGTCTCCGATAATCTCGTATCTCGTCTCTTTACCTTCCTTATCCTTTAATTCTGTTTCTTTAATTTGAGCATTGTTGCAGTAAGCAGCGATATGAATTAATTTCTCAAGATGTTCATTTTCCAAAGGTATGATTTGCTTTCCTGATTGGTAAAAATTTCCTTTTGGCACCCAGCCGTTTCCGTCGACTGAAATTGTTTTTTGCCCCGCGAGGATTATCTCCTTTATTGTCATTGTGTTTTGTGTCAGCGTGCCTGTCTTGTCTGTGATTATCGTGTCGACAACACTTAGTGTTTCTGTTGCGTATCTATTTCTTATTATCGCATTTTTCTTTGCCATACGATAAGCTCCGATTGCCAGAACAGTCGCCAAGATCGCAGGAAGACCTTCGGGTATTCCGGAGACCAGCGAGGCAAGCGTGAAGATTAAGATTTCAGAAACTGGAAGTTTTTGGATGAAGAAACCACCGACGAAAATTGCGAAGGCGCCTACTACTGCTATAATTGCCATGTACTTTGCAAGAATGTCGCTCTTCTCCTGGAAATGACTCCTTCTGTGTTCTATCGATTTTATTGTTTGGGCGAGCTTGCCGATTGTGGTGCCTGAACCAGTTGCAACGACGATTGCTTTCGCCTGTCCCGATGCGACAAACGTTCCCAACCAAACCATGTTCCTTCTGTCGGCAATAGAAGTTTTTTCCGGAAACTGCTTCAGATATTTGTCTATCGGAAGCGATTCGCCTGTTAAAGAAGACTCTACTGTTCTGAAGTTTTTTATCTCGATAAGACGCGCATCCGCAGGAATTTTGTCTCCTTCTTCGAGAAAGATAACATCTCCAGGGACTAAATATTTTGCAGGAATTTGAATCAGCTCGCCTGAACGGTAGACCTTTGTTTTCAGAACGACCATTTTTTTCAAAGCCTTAATCGCTTTTTCCGCTTTCGCTTCCTGTAAGTAGCCAATTACGACGTTAGAAAAAATTATCCCGATTATAACATAAGCGTCAATTTTTCTTTCCAGAAAAAAAGAGATTACTGCTGCGGCAATAAGAATGTAAACCATCAAGCTTTTGAACTGGCGCAAAATGACTAAGGGAATGGAGAAAGAGTCCTTTTCTTTTATTTCATTTAGTCCATGCTTTAATCTTCTTTGTTTTGTTTCTTTTTCCGTCAGACCATTAGCCGAACTTGATAATTTTTTCAAAACAGCTTCGACAGATTGTTCGTGAAAGCTTTCCTCTTTTTTCATTCATTAAAGTGAAATCTTTTATTATTAAGGGTTTTGTTTCATGCCGCTCTGTTGAAAAATCAAAACAGAGGATTCATTCTGTTCATATTTACCAAATCTCCGTCGAGAAGTTATAAGACTCTCCTTCTCAAAGTGTCGCGAGGAGAAGTTCCTCCAAA
>JACQLL010000076.1 GCA_016234025.1 Candidatus Pacearchaeota archaeon
CTTTGAGGCCTCAAGAACTTTGTTCTTGAAGTTAGAGATTGCCGATTTCGCGAAGAGAAAAATTTCGCGGAAATAATCTTGATGTAGCAAAACCTAAAAAACTTTCAGTTTTTTGGGCACAAAAATCTTTGATTTTCGTGTTTTAGGCAATCTCTTTATTCTCGCTTCGTTAAAATCAAAAAGTCTTTTTTGTTTTCTGCGGACTAAAGTCCGCAGTTTGCGAGGACTTTTGGATGTTCGAAGTGTTCCTCGCACTAAAGTGCGAGGTTTGTCAAACACTTCGACATCATAAAAGGCAGTGCCTGATTCTAGACAGGATTACCTTAGTTTTCTTAAGAATGTTAGTTTATTAACCCTTGAAGAGGAGGTTAAACTCAAGCTAAACAGATGAATTTAACGTCCTCTCCCGGGCAAAAAGAGGTGATAGTATATTTATGAAGTTAGAGTATTTAAACTTTTCGGTATGTTGTAACTTCTTAATGAAAACAGAGGATTTTATTGAATTATGTTTTCTGTCTTTTTTCTCGTCTCGCATTCTGGATTGAAGCAGAACTCCCATGGCTTTCTGCCTTTTTTTATCGAGAGCAATTTAGGAAAGCCGCAGACTTCGCAATCCTTCTCTGATTTTTTTATCAGAGCATTTGGAGGAAGAGAATAAGTTTGCGTGCAGTTCGGATAGTTAGAACAACCGACAAAATATCTTCCGGTTTTCTTGGAGTAAAGTATTCTTAGTTCTCCCTTCCCGCACTGCGGGCAGATTCTTAAAGTGTTCATTTTATCCTGATATTCCCTAAGACCCCCAATGCCCTGCAAAATTCCCCTTCCTATTTCAACTTCTCTTGCTTTGAACTCTTTCGAAATGTCTGTGATTAGATGCTTTGCTTTTTCGACTACTTCTTTCTCTTTTTTTTCGAAGTCGCTCTTGCTCTCCTGAATTTTTTCCATCTCTTCTTCAAGCTGCCTCGTTAAGTTTTCGTCGATAATTATCGGAGAATTAGTTTCCAGCGACTCTATTAATTTAATGCCGAGCGGAGTTGCCTTAATGCTTTTGCCTTCTAAATAGCCGCGGCTGAACAACGTATCTACGATTGTTGAGCGCGTTGCTTTTGTGCCAAGATTTTTTCTCTCAAGATTAGAGATTAACGAAGCTGGAGTGTATCTCTTCGGCGGTTGAGTTTCCTTTTCAATATTCTTTATTTTTTCTATTTCTACTTTGCCGTTTAAAGTTGGAACATCTTTTTCTTCAAGAGTTATCGGATAAATCTTCGTCCAACCTTTCTCAATTACTTTCAGACCTGAAGCAGAGAATTTTATATTGTCCTTTGTTTTTATTTCCGTTTTCTTGTTTGTGACTATAGCGTCTGCAGAAAAGACAGAAATAAATCTCCTGACAATCAAGTCGTACAAACTTTTTTCATCTTCTGATAATTTTCTTGTCTCTCCTGTTGGATAGATTGACGGATGTGCTGGGTCCGATTTTTTGCCTTCGACAGGTTTTGTTCTCGTAATATTTTTTATATCAGGATAGTTTTTTTCTAATAGTTTTAGAATTTTTTTCGGCTCTATAGAGGAAGGAATTTTTTGAGAGGATGTTCTTGGATAAGAAATTAATCCATCAAGATAAAGTTTTTGTGCTGTTGCCAGAGTTTGAGAGGGAGACATTTTGTGAACGCGATACGCTTCTCTTTGTAATGTTGTTAAGTCAAACGGATGAGACGGAGGAATCTTTTCTCTTTTCTCTTTTGTTTCTCCTTCTCCGTCTTTAATGTCCTTGAATTTTTCAAGTTCTTTTTTTTCAAATATGTCTTTCGGATGTTTAAAGTCGAATCCTTTGACCTGCGCGAAAACCTGCCAGTATTGCCGTGGCTTGAAATTTTTTATTTCTATTTCTCTTTCGACTATTATTTTTAGGGCAGGACCCTGAACTCTGCCTATCGACAGAAGTTTGAAAGAGCCAACTTTTTTTATTGAGGACATTAACGCTCTTGACAGGTTTACTCCATACAACCAGTCAAGAATGTGTCGTGTCTCACCGGCGTATGCCTGCCCCCAGTCAGGTTCCGGCATTGGTGAAGAAAATGATTTTTTGAGTTCAGAGCTTGTCAATGTAGAATACTTCATTCTCTTAGCTGTTTCTCTTCCACAAATAAATCTTAAAACATTCCAGCCAATTACCTCCCCCTCGACGTCGTAGTCGGTTGCAATCACAAATTCCTCTGCCCTCCTTGATAATTTTTTTAAAAGGTCGAAATATTTTTTCGTGAATGAAGAGTTTTTTCTTTCATATGAAGGTCTCCACTCTACTTCAAAAACAGGCCAGCCGGTTTGACCTTTTTTGTATTCCAATGTAAAAAGATGACCGACCGCCGATGCAACTATAATTTTTTTTCCTTCCTTTAATAATTCATAGTAAGCAACGTTATTATCGCTGTATTTTTTCGCATCGCCGAGAGCAAAGGCAATCTTCTGCGCGGCTTGCGGTTTCTCCGTGATTATCAAGACTGAATCTCTCTTCGGCGATTCTATTCTTGCGGTCGAGGTTGCCTTCTTCTTTTTTCTCTTTGGCTTTGACTCTTCGCCGGAATCAATTACATCTTCCGAAATCGACTTGCCAGGCGACTCTATTGTTATCAAGTCCTTTAACTTTGGTTTTTCTTTTACTTCTTTCTCTACAACTTGTTTTGCGTCATCTATCGGAAGAAAATCTTTGACAGTCATGTTTATAGATTATCAAGCGGGCTTTTAATGTTTTTTATGTTAGCTTGCGATAGATGAGTATAAATTTGCGTCGTCTTAACACTAGAATGCCCGAGCAATTTTTGTATAATTCTTAAATCAGTTCCCTGCTCTAATAAGTGAGTTGCGAAGGAGTGTCTTAGCAGATGCGGGTATACCCTTTTTTTTATTTCGGCTTTTCTTACGGCGTTTCCGACTATTTTTCCAATTGTTTTTTTGGTTAGTTTTCCTCCGCGGTTAGATGGAAACAAGATTTCTTCTTGGATAAGAGAACAATAACTCTTTAGATTATCAGATAATGAATCAGGAATCTTAATAAATCTGTCTCTTTTTCCTTTTGCTAATTCGATGTGGATTAATTTTTCTTGGAAGTTTAAATTTTCTTTTTTTAGATTAATTA
>JACQLL010000005.1 GCA_016234025.1 Candidatus Pacearchaeota archaeon
CTTGAGCGCATCCAAGAATTCAACTTTCAGAATTCTTGGTGTTAGGGAACCAACACCGAGATCCGAAGCTCTGTGAAGAGCGAGGACTTGCGGAACTTTAGTTCTGCATTGAACTTAGTTGGTTCACTATATCAAATTTAAATCAGGTAAGCAATTAAAAGTCCGGCAAAACATCCGGCGCAGATAAAGGGCATCGCCGGATAAAACTTGCCTCTCTCCGAAATATAAAACAATCCTGCTAACGCAATTGTCGCCGCAAGCGAAACAATAAGCGCCTGCGCAAAACCAAGAGAATGCAAAACAACTCCTGCCAAAATTATCGGAAAGACTACATCGCCGCCGCCGAGAATAGCGACGCTGACTTTAATTTTTTTGTCTTTAATCTTTTTCGATTTCGATTTTTCTGCCGCAGCTAAAATCTTTTTTTCCTTTTTTCCAATATAAGGAACAAAAAATCCGGTAAACAATCGAAGCTTTTCAATCTGATACTGCGCCATTTTTTGCATAAATCCTGCGTGCCAGACAGCATACATGTCATAAAGCGAAATTAAAACCAAAAGCAGAACAACTGTCCAAACACTCAAAATCGGAACAAATATCGCCGCAATCCCCGGATAAATCAGCAACTCAGTTAAATTATGAACGATTATATTCCTCTTAAATATCTTAAAGAAAGCAAAAGGCAAGGCAGCGGCTAATGCAAACAAAGAACCGTTACTTAAATTGAGAACTAAAGAGTTAAAACTAATACCAACTGCAAGAGTGACCACGACAAAAAACCAAATCCTCAAAAAAACTTCTGCTTTGTATTTCATCAGTATGAACATTACAAAAACAGCGACGACAATAGCAATCATTATTGAAATCAAACTATTGCTCGGCTTAACCTCCTGCGGCGGTTCAAGTCCATAAGGCAGATTAGTAAAAGTAACATTCACAATATTTCCCTCACTATCAACAACTTCTTCAGAATGCGGTGTATATTGCCCGACAACAAAAATACCAATTAACTGAGTCACAAAAAACATGGTCAAAAGTATCAACGTTATCTTAACAGAATGCTTCATAAAATCTCTTAATCAAATTACTTTTTAATTGTTTCCAAACTTTGTTTAAGCACATAAAAATTTAAAAAGAAGCAATTTTAAATAAAACTATGGAAGAAAGCAAGTTGATGACTCAAGATGACTGGCGACTCCAGCTCCAACTTAACAAGGCGTTGAAAGATGGAAGAAACAAAGACGCACAACTTAAATATTTTGACACAAGACAAAATCATATTGGTCATCGGATGGCTTTAAGCGCCCTCGAAAAAGCAGGAATAAAATTCCCAGCAGGTTTCGAATTCGACAATGTGTCGGAGTATAAGACGAGTCATGAAACAGGCGATACCCAGAGAGCAGAAGAAATATATGAGAACTCAAATTACGAAACAAGACAAATTATAGACAGATTATTTGAATAACAAAACACCGAAAAGTTTGAATACTCTAATTTACACAAAATTTAGTGGAAATAGAGAGAAATATTCGCATCCTTGGAACAGGGAAATATCTCCCGAAGAGAAAAGTGACTTCGGAATATCTAGACGGAAAGTTCAATCTTTCAAAGGGTGAAATAGAAAAAAGAACCGGAGTAAAGTCGAGATATTACATAGAGGACGAAACAGCGACGGAAATGGGGGCTTTGGCAGGACTTCAGGCACTTGAGCGCGCAAACCTCACCCCACAGGATATTGATTTAATCATCTCCGCAAGCGGCGTGAACGAACAACCGATTCCTCCAAACTCCTGTCTAATTTCTCAAAAACTCGGACTGGAAAACTCGAAAACACCATGCTGCGACATTGAATCTGCCTGCATGAGTTTTTTCACGGCACTAAACATAATCGCAGACAGCATTGAATTAGGAAGATACAGAAACGCATTGATTGTCTCGACAGACATAACCTCCGTCGGAGTCGACTGGAGCGACTTGACAAACTTCCCGCTTTTCGGCGACGGCGCAGCAGCAGTCGTAATAGACAAAGACCCCGAAGGAAATTCAAAAATAATCTTGGCTCATTCAGAAACTCACTCAAGGTACGCCCACCTCTCACAAATAAAAGGCGGCGGAAATCGATTTCATCCTGAAAACTATTCAGAAGAAACAGCGAAGGACTTTAGATATGAAATGCACGGAAAAGAAATGGGTAAAGCAATGTTCAAAGAATTCGGAAAGGGAGAAGAGGGGACTTTTCTTAATAGAGCATTCTCAAAAATAGACAAAGGTCTCGAAGAAATAGTAGAGAGAGTGAAGGCAATAATCCCTCATCAGGTAAGCCCCAATTTTATAAAAATTCTGAAAAACCGTCTTAATTTTCCTTCGGAGAAATTCATCAACCTGGCAGAAGAGTATGGAAATATGCTCTCCGCATCAGTTCCTTTCGGTTTGGACGAAGCAATAACAAAAAAGAACCTGCAAAGAGGCGACGAAATTCTAATAATAGCCGGCGGTTCAGGCATCTCTTTGGGAACAATGTACTTAAGATATTAATCACTTCAACCTAATTGTTTCAAGATTTTTTGGGACCGTCGTCTCTATCCTGTTCGAGCGATATATCGTCGAGGCAAGATCAAGCGACTTCGACAATTCCCCGTGGTTGATTATTATTTTTTTGGGACGCGGAGTCATCCTGTTTATGAATTGAATAAGTTCATTTCTCCCAGAGTGAGCAGACAAACCATACATCGTTTCAACTCTAAGATTAACTTTTATTTTTTCGTTTCCATAATCCTTTCCAAGATTTACTTCTTTTGCACCGTCTTTTACCTGTCTCCCAAGAGAGCCAACTGCCTGATAACATCCAAACAAAATTACGTTGTTCTCGTATTCTGCCAAATTTCTAAAATACTCGACAGAAGCACCGCCGACCAACATACCAGAAGTAGCAATGATGATGCAAGAGCCTCCTTCTAAAACTTGCTTTCTTTCTGCAGCACTTCCGATTCTCTTAAAAATGTCAGACACGAATGGGTTATTGTCTTGGAAAACTTTATTCCTCACATTAGCAGACAAGAAGTCAGGATAGGCGGTGTGAATAGCGTTAATATCCCATATCATTCCGTCGACATAAACAGGAATTCTCGGTAATTGTCCTGTTCGTATCGCCTCCTCAACTCTCAACATCGTTTCCTGTGCGTGCCCAAGCCCAAGCTCCGGAAGAAGAATCTTACCCTTCTTTGCAATTGTATCTTTAACAATCTCCATAAATCTCTCCTCAATCTCTCTCAACGGAGGAAGAACGTCTTGTTTTGCTCCATAAGTCGACTCAAGTTGCATCGTCTCGACCCTCGGAAATCTGTTGATAGCAGGATCTAACAATCTGGTCTTTCCATACTTCGTGTCTCCGGTATAGACAAAGTTGTGCAAGCCATTTCCGATATTAATGTGCGTTTGCGCAGAACCGAGAACATGTCCGGCGTTGTAAAAAGTTATTCTAATGTCCGGCGTGATATCGGTAACTTCTCCGTAATCTAAACAAATAGAATGCCTGACCATCTCCTTGATATCTTCTGCTTTGTAAAGAGGAAACTCTGCTTTCTTGTAAGCGACTCCAATCAAGTCAAGTTGTAACAACGCCGCAATATCCCTCGTCGGCGGAGTCATGTAAGCAGGACCCTTGTATCCCATCTTGTAAAGGTAAGGCACAAGTCCGGAGTGGTCAAGGTGCGCATGCGACAGGATAACAGCGTCGATAGAATTAATATCTCCGATTTCAGAAACGTCAAGGTAAGGAAACTTTTCATAACCTTCAGCTATCGCCGGGTTAATCCCGCAATCAAGAATAATCTTCGAGTTCGGAGTATGCAGCAACAAACACGAGCGTCCAACTTGTCCCGCGCCTCCGAGAAAACTTAACCGAATCCACATATCTTTCTTTTCCGGATTCCAGTCGTTGTAAATCTTCTTGCCGATATCGTTCAAAAA
>JACQLL010000080.1 GCA_016234025.1 Candidatus Pacearchaeota archaeon
CAGGATGAGGTATAACCATTTCAGACCACATACGAGTTTGGGAAATAAATGTCCTGCCGACATTTATTTCGACTTTCATAAGTTATTTTAACTTACGACATATGTCTGTGGGGAGCACATAGTAGTAAAGAGTAGAAAAGTTTAAATATGTCGGATTTATTGATTCGTTAGAAAGAAAATGAATAAGACAACTAAACGAATCGGTGGGGGATTAGCTGGTTTAGCTTTTGTTGTCGGAGTATGCAAAGGAATTAATTGGCTCTATGAGCAGGCTAATAAACCGATGCCTGAACCAAAAATAGAATTTTTAGATGAAGAACTGAAGTTAGTAGAAGACATTGATGTATTTGTTCCAAGAACAAGGTACGGAGGAAGGGGTAATCTGTTTGTAATTGATGAAGATAATGATGGGTTAGCAGATGTCTTGAGATATCTTGATTCTGCAGAATGGATAGCAGAAGGGCATACTTCAAAATATTTTGCTGTTATCAAACGAACTAAAACAATGACACCAGAAATGAGAGATGCCGCAAGCAGACTTTTGCGAGCCAGAAAGGATTTGTATTTTGAAACTTGGAAAAAAGTTTATGAACTGGAAAAAGAAAGAATAGATGAGGAAAGTAGAAAATGAACGAAGGACAACTCCAAAGATTTGAAAGACAGGAAAGAAATGATTTTAATCTCATTAATAAATCTCTTAATTTAGCAAGCTGGGGATTTGTTACAGGAACTTTGGTAATGTTAGCGGGAGCTTTTGGAGAGTCTTTTATTGATATGGACTACACTGATAATCGTTTGATAACGGCAGGATTATATATCCTCGGTGCAACAGCGGCCGCGTTTTATCCTGTTGCTGTTTATTTAATGGGAAGAGAGATTTATAGAGAAGATATTCACAATTTTTCAGAGCAACGGAAACAAAAAGGAAAGTTGGAATCTGGTTTGGAGGAAATAAGATGACAGAACAACAAATCGGAGTACCAAAAAACTGGCAGACACATATAAATCAATTGTTAGAAGCCAGTAGTTATCTCGAAAGACACTATGAAGATGACGATTCAGCTATTACTTTTAAAACGTCAGAACTTTCTCCTGTTCTTTTTGCGACCTTTCCTCCTATTGCAGACTTTAGATTATTTGTAGATATCAAAATTGAAGACCGCTCTGGCGCGCAGAAAGAATTTAAAAAAGTTTATCTTGGTGGTATTATTAACGACTCTGACTCAAGGAGCAATCATCCTCTCGGTGAAAGATATTTTGAGTATGTTAAGCGTCGTTTGGAAGAGATTATCCATAGAAGCTATCACGAAGCTAAAGCAGAATCTTTAGATGAAGCAAGAAATATTGGAAGGTTGGTAAGATTGGGAGGAATAAGATGACATCAAACAAACAATATACTCACCTTGATGTCAGAGGAGTTATGAAAAGAGGAAGATTGCTTCATACACAATCGCTGTGGGGAGGTAAAGCAACACCTAAAACAAGGCCTTCTGTTGATGATAATAGTGTTCTTGTTGGATTGGTTAATCAAAATATTGGCGGAGCATTTACTGTGGTAATTGACGATGATGAGACTTTCAATAGATGGAAGAGGGCTTATTCTGGAGGACCAGCTCTTTTCGCCGGTTCATTTGCTCAATTATACGACTTTTCTAAAGATGAGATTTTAAAATACAGAGTAAAACCGGAAGATTCTGTTGTTATATTATCTCAACAAGAATTAAAAGATTTGTCAAGGATGGAGGAGAACTAATATGACAACAAATCAAATAAATATGGTATTTGCCAGAGTTGGGGATAGAGGATTTATGGTAGGAGTTAGTTTAGAGGAAATTGCTAAACATACAAAACTTATTTATCCGGAGCTTCTGACAGAGCAGATTACCCCTATAAACGAACAATTAATACCTCGAGAGTACAATTGGTCTGTACGAAGAGTAAAGGAATTTAGAGATTGGGAGAAAACTGGAGCATATTTGTTAATAAAAAATTTTGAAAAATATAGAGATTCTTTTAGGCGTTATTTTCCAGATGTTGAAGTTGAGGGGAGAGTAAAATGACAGAAATAAAAAAACAACAATCAGCTAATTTGAGATTGGAACATCTCACAATGACAGTTAATGGACACTACTACACTCCGCCTATTGAAGGAGAAATTATGGAAAAAGTGCTTCAAACTATGGATGACAGAGGCAATTTTGATTTTAATCTTCTTTTCCCCGAAGAAACCAGACCGAAAGTAAAAGAAAATAGACGAACATTTGATAAATCCAAAGTAAGTGGAGCGAGTTATTGTAATAATGATTCTTCACGGAGGGAATATTTAACACTTGATGAATTTAATCAAATGGGCAGACCAAGAAAGATAACTGTCAGTTATGAAACAACCTATAAGCTAGCTGAAAGTAAAAAACGCGGAGGAATAAGATGAGTGAGGGCGCACGTTATGGGGTTAACCCTAAAGTATTGAAGGAAATAGACGAACGAACAAAAGAATCACCGTTAGTTGAATTGACTGAAGTTCCCTTTGACGGCATACCTGTAGAAGAACCAAAGATGGTATTAGGGGTTATAGATTCTTCATGCACTCCATATAAATTTGTTCCAAATAATAGAAGCCTAATGGAAAAAACCCCCAATGTAGCCAATGCTTATTTAATTGGAGAAGCGGGTATTCTTATTGGTGCGCCAGGCTCTTTCAGGGAAGCGGCTGTCCAATTCTATCAAATACCCCTCTATCAAATACCTACAGGAAATAAGGAGAAGAAGGAAGATGAAGGAAGATAGAAAATATGGTGTAGCAGTCGCACTTGGTGTTGGCATAGCTGTTTTAGCAGGCTCAAGCTATATGCTTGGCAGGACTCATGGATATGTAGACGGAATTGAAAAATCTATCGAAACACTGGAAAGCAGAGTAAGAAGCGTTGGCGAGCAGGGAAGATACGCAAACAACATAAAAGAACAGGATGAAATATTAGATTATTGTAAAGGGCTTGGCAATGCTATTGATGTTTTAGATGAGTTGAGGGGGGAGGAATAAGATGACAACTCAAAAACCACGCCACGCAAAACTTTATGAAAGAGCAGAAAAGCTGGAAGAAACTGCTAAACAAGCAAGGCGCATTGCTGGAAATTTGTTTGGTGTCCTTAATGTTTCAGATGATCAAAACAGAATTATGTTAAATAATGAGGGACTTGGATTTAGTCCAAGAGCGTGGGGGCGATATCTTTTTGGACATGAAAGGATGGCAGAAGCAGGAGTTGATACTGTTATTCATAATTTCGCTGAAGCTGAAGAGCCGTTATGTTCTTATATAAGGAATCGTTTGGGATGTAAATTTGAGAGACATGCAATTGTGAAATCTGCTTTTCTAATAAAGATGCTTACGAGAACAATGACGGAAGGAGAATATAACGGTTTGTTAAATGGTACAAAACCTTTTGGAGTTGATGACGATGGCAAGGATTTGTATTTGCCATATAAAAGAGAAGTTGCGAGTGTGGGAGGAATAAAATGAACCCAATAAACTGGCCGAGATTAATATTGACAGCATCTTTGATTGGAGGAGCAGGGGAGTTGTTCACTATTCGCAATTATTCACAAGAAATCTCTAGAATTAAACGGAATGAACCAAGAATACAACAAGTTCAACAATTAGAAAAAGAACTACGTCAAGAATTAGGTTATACTTCTGACCCCATAAAAGCAATTGCTATGTATGAATCAAGACCAGAAGTTGTGAACAAATTAAATGAATACAACGAGTTAGTTAACAATCAGGAGATTAAACAAAGATTAGCTGAAATATCTGAATTAGATGGTAGTAGGAAACTAGCATTAGGAATCGGAAGTATTTCTTTATTCCTTTCTGGAGTTATGTGGGTTTTTATTGGTTCAGCTGGTTGGTTAGAAAGAAAATATGATGAGACTACGAAGAAAATACGAAAAAGTGGAGGAATAAGATGATGCAAGTTGAAAAGAAAATATCAGCGCACATGGAAAGGATAAAAGTGCTGAGAGGATTTGAAGTAGAAATGCAAAAACCTCTCGTGATAGATAATTTAGTAATTCTTAGAGGTCGTCAATGGTTAGATAATATAGAACATCAAATTCCTACTATAACTCCTCTTGGTAGTATTTATTCTAGCTTTAACGAATATCTATTAAATCTCAAAGAGCCGACTGAATTTTTTGTACATGCAAATCCAGGCACGCCTTCTTGGAGATCTCTTAGGGGAGAATTGGGTGAAAGGCGTATGCGAGAAGAGTTATCTGAGAGCTTGAAAGATGAAGCACACACAACCATCCCAGCAAGGGTAAATGCTATTGATATAATGAATCCCTTCAGTAGTTTTGTTTTCCGCATTGGTTTGTATTGTTTACCTGAAGGACATTACTTGTTAGAGGAAAGAAAATGACAACAACATTACACTCCTCTTTGCAGAGAACAACAATTAGTCCATCTACAGAAAGAGCAAGTTGGATAGAATTAAGACATAGAGGAAATAGAAAAGCGAGAGATTGGAAGATTTTTCATGATAGTGTGGGCGAGGATTCGAGAAGAGAATTAAAGAAAAGAACTATAGAAACATATGCTGACAGACATCAAAGCGTTGCTAATGTTGTCAATGGAGATGCGACATTTCGTTCATACGGAGAGCCGATAATTGAACAGGCAAAAAGAGTTGAAGGTAGATATGGGGATAGAAATTTTGGATTAGCCAGAAAAAGCATGTTTCTTGGTATTGACCCGAGAAATTCTGAAGAGGCGCGAGAAGCCGTCGAATATCTTAAACAAGAGGAGATTATTGATTCGAATAGATTTTTTAGGACACAGA
Source organism: Candidatus Pacearchaeota archaeon (assembly GCA_016234025.1). Lineage (GTDB taxonomy): Archaea > Nanobdellota > Nanobdellia > Pacearchaeales > GW2011-AR1 > UBA73. Next base: position 4,840 of record JACQLL010000080.1, read on the forward strand.
TAGTTTTGCCCGAGTTTGCAAGAAAGTTAATTGGCAAATGGAATTTTTCTCATTTGCCTGATTCCGGATACTTAACATCACTTATGTTTGGGAAAATATTGGCTGGTTCTATTTCCGGCGGACTTCTTGGGTATCAATTAATTCCTAATCAGGAGGGAACTATTTTAGGTACGTTTGCCGGAACGTTATTAATGGGAGGATTAACACTTGGAACGCTTGGTTTAGAATATTCTGCTTCTGAAAGATTTTCAAAACAAAGAGAGTCATTTGAGCAAGCATTAAATTATTTGGACTCTGAAGTAAGAGAACATTTTCCGTTAAATTCCGGGCTGGAAATTGCGAGTGGTGGGGGAATAAAATGACAAACTATTCAGAACCAAAAGATAATTTGTGGAATTCTGCGAATAAAATAAAGGATATGAAAAATGAAATTAGAAGCACGTATTTGCCTTCAGCATTTATGTTGGCTTCTGAAGTCCTTGGAATTTACTCAATAATTGCTGGCGCTATAGACCTGAAAGAAAAATGGCCTTTATGTGTTTCAGGAACAGCCGTCTATATGGTTGCAAGAGTAATTGGAAATAAATTTAATAGTGAAAGAAACAAAATAAGAGCTGAAATTTCTCAGCTTGAATCCACTCTAAATGCAAGAAGCAAACATCTTGAAAGAGAAGCATACGGAGAATAAAATGACAGACCAAAATAACACTTTGGAGTTACAGATGAAACAATTGACAATAGCAAAAAAGTATGCACTTCAACATGCCGAGGATATTCGTAAGAAATATGGGGATGATTATGTAGCGATTCATCCCACAGGAAGAGTGTTAGGCCATAATCAAGACGACTTCAAATTAGATGAACAAGTATCAATAGAATTTCCAGGGCAAGCTATTCTTATAACAAGATATCAGGATATCATCAATCCAAGAGAGGATGGGATGGATTCTCCAGAGATGGAGGAGGAATAAGATGACAACTCAAACAGATTTAGAAGATAAAATGACAGAGACATATCAGTATGCCTGAATTTTCAGCCCTTGAATTTTTTCAAAATGTCTTTCATTTCTGGTAATAAGGGTTTCGCTGTTTTTTATGCAAATCGAAGCAATCATTATGTCTTCTATATCGATTATATCGCCTTCGTTCATCAAATCAGCCTCTATTTTTCCAGTTAAAATAGCGCTTTCTTTCTTAAGGTCGAGTATTTTAAATGACGAAATGATTTCATTAATATTTTCAATTTCTTCCTGAGTAATGTGCTTAAGATTCTTCTTTAGGTATAAACCCCTAAACAATTCTGTTAGACTTGGAGCCGCGATGGTTATTCTTTCTCCTTTGCTAATTATTTTATCTTCTATGCTTTCTACTTTTTGTCTTCCTTTTATTACATCTATGAGAAATGTTGTGTCCAGACAGACCATCACTCCAACTCCTTTAAAATTTTTCGCGTTTTTTTCTTCTGCATTATTCTATGAACTTTTCTCATTTCAATAATGTTTTTTTCGAGTGATTCTCCTGCTTCTTTTGAAAGTATGCCGTGCAGTTCCTTCAGCTTATTTTTACTTCCTAAATTATCCGTGATTATTTCCGAGAAGCTTTCTCTTTCTCGGTTCCTTAAACTCGCGAGTATCTTGTAAGCTTCTTCTGTTATTGAAATTGTTTTTGTTGCCATCTCTATGCGTGTATGTATGTGTATTTAATATTTTCTATATTCAAAGATTATTTGATAGTAGCAACACTAAAAGAAAGATTTAAATATGGTTGATTTGTAGGGAGAGGATGGGAAAACTAAAAACTAAAATGACAACCCAAACAAATTTAGACGATAAGATTGAACAGCTGCGAGTAATGGCTGATAATATAGCTTAGAGGTTAGGAACTGGCGAAAAACACAAAGAATATGGTCGGTCTTCATGGGACGTTGCATTAACCGAAGGAGATTTGCACATAACGAGCAAAGGAGTTTCATTAACAGAAAGATTGAAACCATCAATAACTACAATAACCTATAAAGGAAAATTGGTGTTGGATGTGAAGGAACAAAGCATCAGAAAACCACGAAGATATATTCCCGGAAAAGAATGGGAAAAAGAATTAGAAGAACCCTATTACAGATAATAAAAATAAGAGTTACCGAAGTTATTTTACAATTTATAGTGAACCAACTAAGTTTCTCGGTGTTGGTTCCCTAATAGTCCACCAATAAAAA
>JACQLL010000081.1 GCA_016234025.1 Candidatus Pacearchaeota archaeon
CTTTTTACACTTTACGCAATATCCTTGTGTTGCCATTTTACCTCCTCTCTTTTTCAGGAAAATTAGTATTATAAATGTTTTGAAGGATAATTTGTAGCCAGTTAAGATTAAAAACTTTCGCATAATTAATATGAAAAAATATGTTTCAATAGGCGTTCTAATAATATAGTGAACCAACACCGAGAAACTTAGTTGGTTCACTATAGTTAGAATTGAAAATGCTTTCCCGCTCGGCGAAGAGGGTTTGAATATCGTCGGCGACGGCGCGAAGGTTTTTTACAAACCGAAAGAAAATAGCGATGCTCCTTTTCGTGAGGCAATATACCAAGGAAGAGCGGCTGAAAGTGACCTTCGCACCCTCACAGATGACCAGGAGATAATAAAAAAATTTTCAGGAAAACACTTGATAACTCTCGCAGTGAAAGACGAAGATACCAAGGCAATGCAGGAATTGAGAGTTCCAATGCATGAATGGAGACTTACTGACGGTTATGCGGTCGACGCAGACGAGCTTTATTGGTCAGACTCACAAGCGCTTCCCGGCGAGAGATTGATAAGATATTTATTTGAACAAAGAAGACAATCGTTAAGAAAAACATAAAACTTTTTATACCCTAAAATCTAATAATTATTGATGAAAATGAGAAATGGAATGATTGCCGGGATAACTGGATTAGCTTTTGCCGCATCAATATACAGAATGCCTGAAAGTCACAAATTAATTAAAATAGGTAACGGCGAGAATTTAAGCTTCCTTTATTTCTATAATAAAAAAGAGTTATCTCTTGGTACAGGAACAAGAATTGCAGATTGTAATAATGACCATATTCCAGATATAACTCAAACATATGTTTTAGCAAGGGGAATCGGAGCTTTCTTTTTAAAAAGACAAGCAGGTAATGAAGAGAGAACGCTCTTTAATGAATCAATAAAAAAGGCGGTTAAAAAATGAAAATAAAACCTTACATTGAGAAGCTTGAAAAATCTAAGGAATTTAAGAAGCTCAAAACAAAAAACCCTGACGCTTTCATGGTCGCTGGTTTTTTCGTGATGGACCTTGAAACTGGAAATAATGTTCACCAAATTGACTATTATGTGCCGGAACAAAAAAAATTCGCGGCGTTTACATTAGACGGGAACGTAAGCTTACAATTAGTCGATGCACTAAAAGACAACGTACCTGAAAAACTCGAAGGAAAAATAAACATCGACCTTGACATCTTAAAAGATATCCTTCTGGATGAAATGCACAACAGAGGAATATCTGAAGACATAAGAAAGATAATCGCAATTGTACAGAACGTAAAGGGGAAGAAGGTCTGGAACCTGAATTGCGTCCTGACAGGGATGGGAATTTTAAAGTCTCATATAGACGATGAGTCAAAAACAGTTCTGAAGATTGAAAAAAATTCTCTCGCTGACATAATGAAAAAAGTCCCTGTTCAGGAAATGCAGGAAATGGCGGCGCCGAAAACGAAAGACGGCATAAAAAAAGAACTGGAAAAACTCGATTCACTTGAGACAGAGATTGAAAAAGAAAAAACGAAGCTAAAGGGCAAACTAAACAAATTTGGCGTCTCTAAAGGAGATTAGACAATTTTAAATATAGGTTTGTATTTGATTTTATATGAGGTGGAGCTGGTTAATATTTCTATTTGTATTTTTATCAAGCATTAGCATTGCTCGGGGGCAATCAGTAGTCAGTGGATTAAGCGTTGAATGTTTCCCGGAATATAAATGTGGAAGCTGGAGTGAATGTTCAGATGGTTTAAGGAGCAGAACATGTGAAGACATGAAATGCAACAGACGGAACATAATAGAAAGAGATTTCTGTTCATGGGAGTTAAACGATTGCATTCCAAAATTAGAATGCGGAAGATGGAGCGAATGCCAATACACAGAGCAGATAAATAATGTATTTCAGGGAGAAATAAAATTCGGCGGTTACAAAACAAGAGCCTGCAACGATTCAAACAAATGTATAAAAGACACCTTCATTGAAGAAGAAAATTGTGATGAATCATTTGAACTTGAGATAAACAGACGAATAGAATGCGACGAAGAGTTTATCGTCGCAATTGATAAGCTGTCGGGGAGAGAAGTTGCAAAAATAAGCGTGGACTCGTGGGAAAGAAAAAACCTAAATGTTTTATTTACGCAGGACAAAAATCCCTATTGCCTGTCTTGTTATAACGGAATCAAAGACGAAGACGAGGAAGGAATCGACTGCGGAATAGACTGCAAGGAATGCAAAGTCGAAAAGAAATTTCCAATAACCGCTCTCATAATATCTTTCTGGATAGTTTCTGCTTTGTTCTCATATTTATCAATAAAAGAATTATCTAATAAAAAAAATAGAAAAAAAAGGAGAGGTTTTTCGAGAAGTAAGATAAAATGAGGATGAAAAATATTTTCTTCGGATTAATTTTATTAGTCGTGGTTATACTATTTTCAAACCTCACAACGGCCGCGGCGCCGCAATGGAACGCGACAATTAATTTCCCTCTAAACATTGGAAATTTTTCCGAAGACCAGTCTCCAATATTCAGCTACAACATAAGCACAAATGTCTCTGATTCCGACGGAAACTCGTTAAACTTTTCTTTTTCAACAGGAGACGATTCAAACCCTATCTGGTCTTCAATACACGGCTCAAGGGCATCTTCTTTTTTCACATGGATAGTGTTAAATCAGACAACAGGATTATTGACTATAAATGGAACAATAAATAACCACACCGGAAAGTACAACATTTCCATAGACGTCTCCGACGGAAGCCAAAGCGCCGGCGCAAGAATTTTCCTGCTTTTAGGAAACGCAACAAATGACGCTCCGCAATTTGTCGGTCTGGAAAACAAATCGTTCAATATGTCATCTTTATTCGAATACATAATAAACATAACAGATGAAGAAAATAACATTCCTTTTAATTTTAATATCAACTTTCTAAATTGCGGGACTGCAGAATGGTCATACAGAAATAGCACTGATTGTACATTATTCAACAGCTCGCAGTATTCGACAAACGCGACTTCCGGAAAAATCAACATCAGCTTCACGCCGTTGAGAAACGACGTCGGTTCTTACATAATAAATTTCACAGTTACTGACGCCGGAGATGACGTTCCAAAAAACACAAGCAAAAGCCAGATAGTAAACTTCACCGTTCTCAACATAAATCTTGAACCTCACTTTAGATACAAATGTGACAACGAAAGGAACGCTACAGAAGACAGCCCTTTCATTTGCCAGATAAATGCAACAGACATTGATGAAATAAACAATCTGACTTTCTCTGCAAATGAAACGTGGTTCCTGTTTAATAGCTCAACAAGTTCTATAACTCTGGGTGTTAATTCAACAACAAACTTCAACGCTTCGGCATTAGTTAATTTCACCGCCAGAGACGCACAAGTCGGAAACTGGTCAATAAATATTTCTGTTCAAGACACCGGAGCACCGAAAGGAAAAAATTCAACTGTGTTTTATTTCTTTGTTGCCAACATAAACGATTCTGTAACTTTAGACGACATTAACAATGTAACTGCATTCACAAGCAATAATTATACGATACTTGTAAACGCAACAGATGATGACTTGCTCATCCCCGACGAAAGGGTCTACAACGAATCGATAACCTTTTTTTCAAACAATACTAACGTAAATGTCAGCTCCTCTGAAATTTCTGGAAAAAATAAAACAAGAGGCACAATATCATTTAACCCTAATGATCTCGGAACAGGAAATCACTCTATTAACATAAGTGTCAGGGATGTAAATAACTTCTCCATCAGTTCAAAAACATTCAGAATTGAAGTGTTGGCAAACTCTATTCCAACGTGGAATGCTTCTACACAAACAAATCACTCGTTAACGGAAAATGTCCAATTTTATTTGAATCTGACGCAAAATGTAACTGACGCAAATGGTGATTTGCTTAACTTCACTTTTATCAATGACACCTCCTTTCAGTCCTTCTCTATTAACTTAAGCTTAGGCACTATAAACTTCACACCGATAGACGTAGACGTCGGGGAGCACATTGTAACAATAAACGCTTCAGACGGAAAAACACCGGCGTCTATTATCTTCAATTTTACCATCTCAAATATCAACGATACTCCGTCGATACAAACTCCTTTAACCGTAGTCAACGCAACCATTGATACAGGAAACTCAAATATTAATGTTTCCGAGGACAACTACACTATAGTCACTCTTTGGGTTCACGATGATGACGTTAGAATCCCAAGCAACCAAAGAAGTTTTTACAACGAAAGCATCACGATAAACTTAACAATCAGGGGACCAAACACTAAACTATTCAACTTCACACTGACAAATGACTTCCCGACTAATGGCTTCCCTCAAAGAGTCGAATTCGACGCTGTGTTCACCCCAAACAAATCAGATGTCGGAAGTTACAACATAACAATAAACGCGACTGACTTAAGCAATGCGTCAAGCTTCTTGAGTTTCAATATAACCGTTCAGGAAAAACAACACTCTCCCGCCCTTACAACAATCGGAGCAATAAATAAGTCAATAATAGAGTCACTATACATTGATGTTAATTTCACAGACTCTGAAGATATTAACGAAACGCACCCCGGAGCCAATTTTAGTTACAGAATAGCAAACCTTACATCGAGAGGTAACTTCCTGACGATAAATTCAAGCAATGGCGTCATTAATGTGACTTTGAACCAAACCCGCGCAGGCGTGTGGGACTTCAATGTTTCTATAAACGACACGAGCGGAAACAGGGACTCTCAAGTTTTCACGCTAATCGTTTTCGATTATCCGACGATAATTTCGCCTGTGCCCAGTTTCCAATTTAATATAGTCGAAAACACTTCTTCAGTGCTTAACTTTTCCGTAAACAGCACGGTCGGTTCAATTCTCAATGACACCTTGAACTACACGCTGATTATAAACGGCGTTGTCAAAAACTCGACATTCGGCTACGGTAACGGGACTTCCTTTTTATGGGGGTACACTCCCGGCTTCACCGAAGAAACAACCTGTTTAACAGACATAAACATAACACTCAATGTATCAAACTCTAAATTGTCTAACTTCACAAGCTGGAACGTAACAATAAACCACACAAACTATCCGCTGATATTCAACTCCAATATTAATAACATAAACACAGATAGTCCTGCAAGTTTAACACTCTCTGACTACTTTGTAGACGTCGACGCTTCAGACGGCTGTCAAAACCAGACAATAGGTTTCATCCCGAGACTCGTTGAAGGCGACGCCCTAAGCCTGTCTGTTACTAACTGGACAAACACGACAACTCCTACGATAACCTTTTCTTCCTCATCTGCCGCTATCGCAAATTACACGATAACCGGCTATGAATATAACGCGAGTCTTTACGCAAACAAAAACGCAACGAGCAATAATTTTTCTGTAAAGTTAACAATTGCTTCAAGTTCGTCCTCTTCATCCTCCACAAGCAGCGGCGGTGGAGGCGGTGGAGGCAGTTCCGTCGAGAAACCAATTTCCTTAAACATAATCGTTCCCGAACCGGTTTCGTCAAAGAAAAAAGACCGTCTCATAATTCCAATAGGCGCTGTCAACGACGGGGAGATCACTCTCAATGAAATAATCTTCGATGGTGTCGTCGCTAAAAATGGAGTCCAACGTTCCGACTTAATAGCATCGTTTGACAAATCATTCATAGATTCACTTTCTCCCGGCGAGAGAGAAAATATAACTCTTATCGTCGACGTTGACACCAGCGAAGCGGGATTATTCGAAGTTACAATAACAGGAAAAGTAAAGAGCCCTGTATTTGAGGACTTTGCTAAAGTGTTCATTCAGATAGAAAAAGACGAAGCTGTCGAAGAAAAAATAATTTTCACAGAGGAATTTATAGTCGGCAATCCAGAATGCGCAGAGCTCAAGGAGCTTGTTGACGAAGCAAAGACACTCTTTGCGCAGGGCGATACAGAGTCGACAATAGCGAAACTTGACGACGCGTTGGCCGCATGCAGAAGAGCAATATCCCAGCCTTTCACATCACGAATCAGGTCGAGAGTCGAAGAACGCCTTTTCGGCTACGTCAGCTTCGCGAGCCTTGCCGCGTTCCTCCTCGGATTCTCTTACTATTATTACAAGAGAACAAAATTGAAAAGGGCTTTAAGAGGGTATTGAGATTAAGGAGATTTTAAGATTTTTTCGATGAAGAAGAGACAATCTCGCTTATTTTTTTAGTCTTTAAAATAACCTTTTAGGATTTCTTTTGTTAAATCCTATCTTCTCGCCAGATTGGAGATGAGGAGGTTTAGATTTTACTCAGACTTTCGGCGAATATATCAAGAAACTTAAATAATTGAACATTCTGTCTCTTGATATATTCGCGGGACATAAAAGCGACGTTCTATTATTTATGCCCTGTGTTATGTCAAGATGCTTTGCGAAAACCACGCACTTCAGTGCGTGGATGAGCATCTTGAGCATGCAAAAGTCTCACGCAAACCACAGACTTTAGTCCGTGGCGAACACAAAGACTTTTTGATAGATAGTTTTTTATACGAAAATTGACTAATTTTTTGATGAAAGAAGAAATCAAGAATTTAATAGAGCAAGCGGAAAAAGATTTTGAAGTAGCTCAAAAGAATTTCAATATTGAAGAGTATTATATGTCGGCTTTTCTTTGTCAGCAGTCAATAGAAAAAATGTTGAAAGCTTTTTTTGTGATAAAAACGAGAAAGTCCGCTGGCGCCACGCATTCTTTAATTTATTTAGCCAAGGAAACAGGAGTTCCTAAAGAATTTTTTGGCTTTTGGGGAAGCGAAAGTAGAAACTTATCTAAAAAATCTTTTGAACTAATAAAATGGATAAAAAACCAGATAGACAAACAATGAAATTGTTTGCAAAGCATTTGAATTTTTTGGGCAAGTTGTTTAGTCCTGAAAAGGTTATATTATTCGGGAGCAGAGCAAGAGGAGAACATTTGGAAGATAGCGATATTGATGTAATCGTCGTATCAAAAAAATTTAATGGCATAAATTTTAGAGAAAGAATTATCGAAGCTTATGGGATGTGGGACAAAAAGCAAGGGTTAGACATAATTTGCTACACGCCTGAAGAATTTGAAAAAAAGAAAAAACAAATTGGCATTGTTCAGGAAGCCGTGAAAGAAGGAATTGAGCTGTGAATCCCACAAAAATTGATTATTCTAAATCCTCTCCAAAAGTAACCCACCAAACGTTTTTTACACAAAAATCATGAAAACCTTCTATCGTGCAATCATACAATTGTCTAGTTTTGTCAATGTCATCTGATTCAATAGCTCGATAAAGTTCTTCTGGCATCTGCCTGTATCTCATCATAAGTCTAAGGGAAGTGTCTGCGCTTGGAGCAACTCTCCAATCATTACCATAAAATCCTAAAAAACCGCTTTCTAATTTTTGATGTACGGGATCTCCATCCAAAACACGATAAAATTCAGGATTACTGTAACTTTCGTCTATGGAGCCGTCCATTAAAGCCATAATTCTATTAACACCGTCGCTATAAGCTCTGCTTTGCCGAATCTTTGTCAATATTTTTTTGGAAACCTTAACCGTATTTTCAGTTTTTCTAAGTGCTCCTCTAATTTTTTTAAGTCTTCTTTCTAATAATGTGCATTTTTCTTTTCTGTTTCTGAACAATTCTTCGAGACTTCTAACTGGATTATTTGTTTCTGTCATTTTCTTTCTTCCGCATTTTTTAGTGCTGTTTTTAGTTCTTGAACTCTCATTTCAAGTTGCGAAGTATTTGGATTAGAAGAAAAGAATTCAATAAGATAATCATCCCGAACTAGAGTATTTCCATCAGGACCATATTTTGCATCACATAGTTCCTTTAATACATACGATTCGCCTGTTTTATTATGGGTAACGAGAAAAGTCATTATATCTATACCTTCGTTAACCAACCATGAACGCGATTCAAAAATACCCCATGAACATTTAGTCTGATATTCTGTTGTTAGATATTCATTAAACTTACGATGCCATCCCTCCACCACTCCAAAAGATTCTGGGGCTGGCAGACGTATTTCTCTTTTTATCCAAACCATTTTAATCTTCCTCCAATTCATCAAGTGAAAATCCGTGCTTCGCGGCTATTTCCTCCGCCATTGCTGTATTTCCTCCAAATCCACATCGCCCAATAGCCAACTGTGCTGCTGCTTCTCTTCTTGGGTCGCGTAATTTCAAAACTTCATCCAATGGTTCAGTCGAAAAACCATATTTTTGAGCCATATCTCTTAATTTTCTTTCAGTGTATTCTGGACTTACTCCTCCAACAGCCCCACTCTCAAATCTTGTTCTCAAACCTTCAACATCTTTGTCATATTCCCTTCTAATGCCAATTTGAAAGGCTTCGTGAACAGGTTCTTCTGGGAATCCGTATTGCCGAGCTAAATCTAATGCTTTATCTCTAAAATCATCTGGAGCAATTCCTGCTTTTATAAATCTAATGTTTAATTCATACTCCCATCTTGGCGTTCCCATTTTAGGTTTATTTACTAAGTTAGTCACTCGTCCGTTCTCTTCAGCTTTTCTCCAAATTTCTGCAAAATCTTTTTTAGTTAACATTTTACAAATCTATGCAGTTTATCAGACCATTCATAGCCTCCATTTTGTTTTATTGTCTCGGAAATTGCGCTGGCTTTTTCGAATTCTCCTAACATATATCTATAATGCCGCAAGATTTCCACCAGTCTGTGACTGGTGGCGTAAAGTAATGGCGTAAACTTTTTCTTGTTAATTTGTTTGAATATGATGTAGCAGTGATGCCGGCTACAGAAAGTTATC